>NZ_JBHYKG010000259.1:0-12570 GCF_042741245.1 Kitasatospora sp. NPDC058965 | reverse complement strand
GGGGCGGCCGCGGGGGGGCGGGGGGGGGGGGGGGGGGCGGCGGGCGCGCTCGCCCGGCACAACCGGGCGCGGGGACCCGGCGGGTGGCTTGCAGGCAGGCACCGCCCTCGGGAGGGCACCGCTGACACGGCGGAGCCGTGTGGTCAGAGCATGATCACCGCGAGGTTGAACGCCGTCAGGGAGGTCAAGGTGAAGACGGCCACGAACAGCCCGAACCAGAACAGGAAGGGCAGTGCTACCAGCGCGCAGAGTGGCGCCAGGACTGCGGCCGGCACGATGCTGATCAGGAAGTTGAACGGCCACCCGGAGGACACCTCGAACAGACCGATTCCCTGCACGTAGGGCTCGAACGGGGCCCGCAGAGCTCGGTGCCAGGGATCCGGCCGGGTGTAGAGGTTGTCGTTGAAGCCCTCGGCCAGGTACATCCCCGCCCAGAGGAGGACGACCGGCGTCAACATGACCAGATAGCTGTGCCAGGGCACGGTCAGGGTGGTCGTTGCGCGGATGACGGCACGGGTTGCGAGGCAGAGGAGCCCGGTGGTGGCCGAACTGAGGAGCAGGTATCCGATGCCAGCCAGCAGGGCCCGTGACCAGGACGGTACACGTCGTTCGCCGAGCAGCAGCTCGAACTGGTCGAGGGTGCGCGCCGCATCGGACCGCAGGAACCTGTCCGGACTCTCCCGCAAGTTCTCCAGGCTCAGCCGGGCCCGGTGGTAGAGGTCCTCGTCGTCGAGCACGTTCGACCGGAGCATGACCTCGCCGATGCCACGAACGGCCTCGCGCCGCTTTCGCTCGTCCTCGGTCCCCAGGACTTCGTCCGCACGGGAGAGCCTGGCCCGTCCCTGCTGGCGCAGCTCCCGCAGCGGACTGACCTCCCTGGCCAGGTCGCGTTCCTCCTCCGTACGGACCTCCTCGCGCCACTTCAGCAGCACGCGGCCGAGAAGGTCGTGGAACAGCTCGTAGGTGACCTCGTCGCCGCGCATGACCCGTCGCAGGATGAGGGCCGTTCCACCGCAGAGCGCCTCCAAGGTCTGCTCGGTGAGCGCCCGCAGCGACGGCAGTTCGAGAGGGCGCTTGTCCTCGTCGTCACCGAGTCCGAGCTGCAACCTGCTCTGAACGGTGAAGTCCTGTGGCCGGACCAGCCCGACCAGGTCGTCAACGGTGAGCGGGATCTTGCTGCCGGTCGGCGTGACCAGATACCGCACGACAGCGTAGAAGACCCGCCGGTGGTCCAGTTGGAGCGCGTCCTCGAGCTTCGCCTGCAGGCAGCGGCTGAGGACGTCAGCGGCTCTGCCGGCGGTCCGGTAGCCGGCACTGGTGAGCCGCCGGTCCGGGTTGGACCGGTCCAGCTCCCAGAGCCTTCGGCAGACCACCTGGAAGTAGCCCGGCTCCGGATCGGCCTCCGGCCGGCCGGGATAGGGACGGCGGAGGTCGCTCATCAGCTCCTCGAAGAGGCCGTCCTCCACGGTGAACGGCGGGGTCAGCGTCGCCGGTGGCCCCTCGAACGCCTGCCGCAGGGCCTCCTGGGTCATGTGTCCCAGATGTAGCGCGTTCTCGATCAGCATCGGTAGCCCGCGCAGGAGGCGGTCGATTCCGGCAAGGTGGTCCTCGCGGATGCCGAGCACCAGCCGCGCCGTCCGGCCCGAACGGGTCCCGAACGCCCTGAGCTGGGTCCACACCGTCTCCAGCTCGAGCCGGTAGCGCAACGCCTCCTCGAACTGATCGAGGATCAGCACCGGGCAGCGCCCGCTCTCCTCGGCGTAGCAGTCCAGGGTGTCGCACCACCAGTCGGTCGACCGTTTGCTGGGGAACCGGTCGGCGATGACCTCCTGCAACTGGGTGGCCAGCCGCGGCTTCCACGAGTCGACGGTCGCGACCGTGAAGAGGTCGGCTTCGAGCTGAGGTGCCAGCCCGGCTTGGAGGAGCGAGGACTTGCCGACCCCGCTCGGCGCGTAGACCAGGGTCAGTGGCGTCGAGAACACCCGGTCGAACAGCATCTGCGCCTCGTGCGCACGGCCGAAGAACAGATGTTCCTCGTCGGTCCTGTACGGCCGCAGGCCCACGTACGGATTGGGGATCGCCCCGTCGGTGGTCATCTCGTTCCGCCTCCGACCGGCGCTTGCAGCCTCGCCTCCAGCTCCGTCACGAAATCCGCGAGGTCCATGTCGAAGAGCCGGACCTCTCGCTTGTCCCAGAAGTCCCTCTCCACCGGGTCAAGACGATTCCGCACGCCCCAGGACTTCACCATGCCCTCGACCTTGCCGAGCCGGCGCTGTTGAAGCTTGTACAGGATGACTCGTAGGTTCCAGTCCTGGAGGGAGTAACCGAGGAAGAGCATCCGCCGGCGCTGCAGCATGTGCCGCACGATCGACCTGGGGGGTACCGCCTCCATGGTCACCGAGGCGAGGAACTGGATGTAGTCGCCCTCGGTCACCACGAGGGTGTCGAGGTTCTCGGCCAGCCGGTGGGCGAAGCCGCCGTGGAGCTTGTAGACCAGTGTCTTGCCGTTGTACTTGGTGATGTCGAACTCGCTGCCCTTTTCGATGCCTTCGAACCGCTCCCGGCCGCTCTCCCACACCTGGAGGTCGTGCTCGCTGTCGGGCGAGCTGTCCTGGATGACCAGGGCGTAGGGTCGGCCGACGCCGTCCAGCGCCTGTTCGAGCTGGCAGTCGTAGTTGGTGGTGATGATCAGGAACGGGCTGGACTCCGGCGGCTCGATCCTGGCCAGCAGCTCTGCGGTTGGCGCCGGCCGGAGCCCGCGCTGCTCTTCGAAGAACAGCTTCCTCAAGCGCTCGAAGACGTCCTGCCGACTTGCGACTGCATCTACGTAGAACTGTGTCACCCGGGTGAGCGGGTCAGCTGCCTCCGTTCCGCCGGGGTAGCCACCCCATGCAGTGATCAGTCGCTTCGCGAGCCCTCCGGCGTCGGGAAGAATGCCCTCACGGTCCTCGGGGATCCCTGCGAAGGAGGCGGCGGCCCCCAGGAAGGGCACTACTTGGCCATCCTGCAACTGTTCGGCGATCAACCCGTAGGGCGGGTCCTGGTCCGGGGTCATGGTTGTGGCCCCTCTCGGTCGCCAACGACCAGCACATCGCTGAGCGTTCCGACGTCCGGTCCCGACGTGACGCGGATGTCGTAGGCACCCGGGGTGAGCAACCCCAGGTCGATCGGCAAAGGGGAACCGGTGACCGTGACCGAATGCCTGGTCGGCCGGCCCTGCGGGGCCCGGGGGCTCACGGTCACCTCGACTGCTACCGAGTCCTGCCGGCTCCGGCCGTCGGCATTGTTCAGGGACAACTCGACGCTGACCGGCTGATCGGGGAGGTAGAGGTTCTCACTGCGGTAGCCGAACCAGGCGGGTTTGCCCTCCCGCAGGTCGTCGCCCCGGGCACCCCGGAGGTCGTCGATCGAGATGTCGTCGAGGGATTCGAGAACGCCCTTGAGGTGATCGAGAAGTGGCCTCTGTGTCTGAAGGCTGGCGTGGGGCTGGGCGGCGAAGGTGCTGGCGCTCTCGCTCCCCGACAGCGCCGCCGAGAGCTTCGGGACGGTGCCGTCACCGCCCTCGTCCTGGTCCTCGCTGCCGCGGAAGTGACGGACCACCGCGCGCGGAGCGTCCGGGCCGTCGGCCAGGTGGGCGGACTGACCGGTCGGTAGACCGACTCCGAGGATTGGACGGTAGACGACTGGGTGGGCCGCCCAGGCCGGATCCTGTCGGTTGGCGGCGGCGGCCCGCTCCATCTCGCTCTGGAAGGACAGCAGGTCCCTGCTCCACTTCGGCTGCCAGTTCGGAAGCCGCGCCTCCGCGGGCATGACCGGGGTACCGGGGGAGCCGTCGGTGCCGTACACGCATCGGTAGACCGGCACCAGCTGGTGGAGCGAGGTGAACGAGCGCAGCAGCTCCGACAGATCCGTGTGGAACGGGCCCAGGCGCTTGCGCAGGCCGTTGCAGAGGAACTCCAGGGCGTTTAGCGAGCCGTAGAACGGTGTGCCGAAGGTGATCACCGCTTTGGTGTCCTGCCAGCCGCCGAGAGCCTCCACGTAGTAGCGGGAGACCAAGCCGCCCATCGAGTGGCCGACCAGGACGAGCTGGGCCTGATCATTGCCGGACTTCTGCCGCCAGTGCTTCAGCCACCCACGGCTCTCCACGAGCAGCCGCCGGGCGGCGGCCCGGATGTCGCGGCGCCAGTCATAGGGATACGGCCGGTAGTTGTCCCCCCTGGTCAGCCCCAGTGTCCGGGTCAGGAAGGTTTCGATCTCCGTGTAGCCGTCGATCTTCCAGATGTTCGCCAGCAGGTGGGCCTCCGGCATCAGCCGGGAGGCGACGATCCCGTCTCCCAGATCGTCGGCCTGCCAGTCGTCGCCTTCCAGGGCCAGCCGATCCACCGAGCGCCCAAGGGTGAGCAGGGCGGTGAGCGCAGCCTGCGGTGTCGGCGCCCACACGTCCCGGCCGTCTCTGCGCAGCACACTGCCGGTGATGCCGGGAAGCAGGACGACCAGGTCGCCGAAGCGGTTGGCGTTCACTGCAGCCTCCTGGTGGTTGCGGAGGGCATCAGCTTCGCCGTCGGGTCGCCGTAGTGCTGATAGGCGGCCCACGCACTGTGGCGCAGGTAATGCGAGCCGGCATCCTGGTGGGCGCGTTCCCCGTAGACCGCCTCCCGGGCGGCACGCACAGCGTCGCCGACAGGTGCCGGGCCGCCCTCGGCCGGGTTGAGCAGCACGGCGTAGAAGCGGCGCGCGAAGGTGACGGCCAGTTGGTCCGGCACCCGCCAGGCGGCGCCGATGTAGTGGGCCACGCCGGCGCGCAGGAACTCGTCCGCGAGTGTGGAGACGAACTGGGCTGCGGGTTTCACCGCCAGCCGCTCCTCGGTGGCCGGACCGGTCCGCCCGCCGACCGGGACGGTGCCCGTCCTGGAGGACCAGCACGCGTTGGCGAGCACCATCCGCGGGGGCCGTTCCAAGTTCATCAGCTCGCGGCCCGTGAGCAGTCCGTCGGCGAACTGCCAGCCTGACCGGCGTCCCTCCCCGGGTACGTAGTCGCCGTGCCCGCAGTAGTGGACGATGTCATAGCCGGAACTGAGCAGGACGCGCAGGGTGTCCAGGCGGGTGGCCACCTCGATGTCCAGTTCCCCGAAGTCCGGCTGCTCGGACGGGACCGAGTCCGGCGACCCGAGGAATGCGGTCACCTGCACCCCGAGGCTCTTGAGGGTCTTGACGGTTTCCACAGCCTCCTTCCGCGCACCGTCCAGCCGGTGGGCCGCGTCGCCCGCATCGCCGATCACGAGCGCTCGCGGCATCTCCCCTGCCACGTTCTCCGGGCCGACCCCCGTGTACTCCGTGCGCAGCCGACGCGCGATGGGGGTACGCACCGCCAGCGGTTTGGCGCCCGCGTCAAGCCCCTTGCGGATGTCGGAGAGGAACTCCCAGGGCAGCAGCGCAGTCGTCCGGTCGAGGTCCAGCACCACGGCTGACTCGTCGGCGACCAGGTGTTGGAAGTCGACCGGCACGACCAGGCGGGAGAGCAGGGACGGCAGTTGCTCGGTGTCCTGCTGGCTCGGCTCGGTGAGCCGGTCGATCAGTTGCTTCAGCAGCTCCCAGTCGACCGGGACCCGCCGCTCCGGCAGCGTGGCGAGCGCGGTCAGCGCCGACCAGTAGAGGCCGTCCTCACCGCCTCGAACCGTGATGCGCACCGGCAGGGCCCGGTCCGTCGTCTCCTGGGTGACCGCCAGCGCGAGTTCGGCGGGATCCGTCTGGACCAGGTCGGCCAGGTGCGCACGCAGCGAGTCGCGGATCGGTGCGTCGACACCGTCCATGACCACCGCCATCGCGGCGGCGCGCCCCGCCTCGTCCGGGTCGCTCCTGTCTGCTGCGCCCGCGGTCGACGAGCCGTCGATGAGCCTGGTGAGTGCCTTCACCGCGTACACGGTCGCGGAGGACCGGGAGAGTCGGCCACCAGCCTCCGGGCGGAAGTCCGCTGTCACATGGATGACGCCGGGAACGGTGCCGGCCTCCGCCAATAAGGCCCTGACGAGTTGATCGGCGCGCAGCCGGTCCTGCTCGACCACGAGCACCTCGGTCAACTCCGTTGAATCCACGGGAGGTGCGGCGGCCAGGCCGCGCAGGAGGGCCCGCGCGGCTTGGGCCAGGGGCAGATTTCCGGCGCCGGCGCCGATCAGCACCGTGGCCGCCGTGCGCACGTCGCCCAGGGTCATCAGCTCCGCCCAGAGGGACTCGTACATCAGCGCTGCGCGACGCTCGGTGAACGTCCCGACCTGCCCCATGCCGACGACCGCGGCGCGCTTGACCGGCTCGCCCTTGGACGGGAAGTACTGCACTTCGCCGAGCTTCCCGTTGATCCAGCCGTGCCTGGTGTGCTCGGCGATCAGGTGGTGGGATTCTCCCGAGATCGCTCGGTCGAGGGCGAGCTCGGCGGCGGTCGGTGCCACTCCTTGGTAGTGCCCGGTGACATGGACGTCCGCCGGGACCTGGGCCAAGTCTCCCCATACCACCGTCACTGTGAGGCTGGGTGTGACCTTGGAAGGCGGCGATTCACTCTCCGCCGCCACCACGGCCGTGTTGGCGGGCACTGGCTCGCGGTCGAGAAGTGCCCCGATCGAGATCTCAGGGCCGCTCATGTCGATATCCCCTCAATAGGGGTATTTCGCTTCCTTTATCAGTTCCTCACGGATCCGCGCGGGCTGTCAACGGGTCCCGGCTTGCTAGCTGTGCGTGACTGGTTGTGCGCGGATCCGCGCAGCGAGGAGGGGCCCGCACCGGCGGGCCCCTCCTTGTGCGCTCAGCGGGTGGTTACAGGGCTGAGCACTGGCCCAGCCGGGAGTTGGTCACGGTGTTGGGGTGACCGTCGTTGGTGGGCGGCGGGGTGTTGGCGGCGCAGGACAGGGAGCCGCCGATCGTGTTGCCCTCGATCTCGGCGCGGGTGTCCTCGGGGAACGGGCCGGTGCCGGTGGTGCCTTGGACCTGGACCGATCCGCCCACGTGGTTGGCGATGACCTCCAGGCCGCTGTGGTTGCTGGTCAGCAGCAGGGATCCGCCGACGTGGTTGCCGGTGCAGCCGTCGTCACCGGGGTCGCCCACGACCACGAAGCCGGAGGCGCCGGAGACGCTCGTGGTGCCCGTGGTGGTGGAGCCGCACATGGCGAACAGGGTGGCACCGGTGACCAGGACGGCGCCGTGGACCGTCGAGTTGCTGATGAACAGGGCGCCGTCACCGGTGTCGTGCACGGTCCCGTTGACGGTGGCGCCCAGCAGGCAGGTGCTCGGGCCGCTGGTGAACAGTTCGCCGGTGGTGCCGGTGATGGTCCTGGCGCAGGCCACGGTGTGGCTGGTCGACTCCAGGCCTCCGGCCAGGTAGTTCCCGTCACCGCCGTACTGCGCGGTGAGGGTGTGGGTGCCGGGCAGCAGGTTGGCGAAGCCGACCTGGGCCCGGGCGCAGTTGGTGCCGCCGCCGGGTGCGAGGGTGCCGGTGCCGAGCAGGGTGGCCCCGTCCCGGACGGTGACCGTTCCGGTGGGCGGTGCGGTCGGGTTGGTGCT
The DNA here is from genome assembly GCF_042741245.1 of Kitasatospora sp. NPDC058965. Classification (NCBI taxonomy): domain Bacteria; kingdom Bacillati; phylum Actinomycetota; class Actinomycetes; order Kitasatosporales; family Streptomycetaceae; genus Kitasatospora; species Kitasatospora sp. NPDC058965. Next base: position 5,022 of record NZ_JBHYKG010000259.1, on the reverse strand, counting down.
GGCGCCGGTGGCGCAGACGGTGTCGGTGACGGTCACCGGCTGACCGAACAGTGAGGGGTCGGGGGCGGAGGTCAGGGTGGTGGCGACCGGTGCCTTGCCGACGTTCTGCACGAGGCTCATCGCCGTGTCGCCCACGTAGTTCGGATCACCGCTGTAGACGGCGTCCACGGTGTGCGGGCCGGGGGTGAGCGTGGCGATGCCGGCGGAGGTGGCCGTCCCGGTCGTGGTGTCGACCGCCACCGGGGTACCGAGCTGGGTGCCGTCGACCTTGAAGGTCACCGTGCCGCCGTCCGGCGCCGGGACGACGGTCGCGGTGAAGTCGACCGACTGGCCGAACACCGAGGGGTTGGCCGAGGAGGCGAGCGTCGACCTGGTCACCTGCGGGACGGCGAAGAAGACGGTGTCCGTCGGCTGGGCCGTGGTCCGGTTCAGGCCGCTCAGGTTGCCGATGAAGGCGCCGTAGAAGGTGGTGCCGACGGCCTTGAGCTGCTCGTAGTCGCCGAACAGCCGCTGGGTGGGCTGGCCGCTGTTGCCCACGGCCGTCGTGAACGACTGCAGCACCGTGTCGCCGAAGGTGGCGCCGTGGTCGGTGCTGCGGGCGAGGTGGGCCGAGAACTCGGGGAAGCCGCTGGCGTTGGTGCCGTCGTTGGTGAGGTACAGGACGCCGATCGTGCCGTCGCCGAGGACCGCGACCGAGGGCAGCGCCGCGTCGGTCGAGGTGGACACGTTGACGGCGGCGCCGACGGTCATGCCGCCCGCGCCGTTGTCGGTCAGGCGGCGGATCCGGATCTGGTTGTTGCCGGAGACGTCCGCGCCGTAGGCCACGTAGACGTCGCCGTTGGTGGGGTCGACCGCGGCGTGGTCGATGCCGCCCTGCAGGGAGTTCACGCCGCCGAACTTGTAACCCGAGTTGCCCTGGCGGGTGTTGTCCGTGGAGACGGCGATCCCGTCGGTGCTGCCGCCCAGGGTCCAGGTGGCGCCGGCGTCGGTGGACCGGTTGAGCATCAGGGTGACGTTCTCCGGCTGGGTGCCGCCGCCGCCCTGCTGGTAGAGCGCGTACATGGTGCCGTTGCGCGGGTCGGCCGCCACCCGGAGCCCGCCGTTGATGACGCCACCGCTGAGCGCGCCGGTGCCGGCCGCGTTGTCGCGAGTGATGTTGACGGGGCTGGCGCTGTTGGGGGAGACGGCCACGTGGTCGTGCGGGACGCCGCCGCGGAAGTCCTGGTAGCCGACGTAGACGTCGTCCTGGCTCGCGGTGGTCGGGTCGCGGTTGACGATCAGCCAGGGCTGGTCGGCGTTGGTGTTGGCGGCGCTGGTGAGCTGGGTGGTGGTGGGGGTCGGGTTGTTCCAGCTCCACGACGCGGCCTTGGTCGGGTCGGTGGTCGAGCCGGTGACGATCTGGTTCCCACCCGTCAGGAACGAGCCGTAGAGGGTGCCGTCGTGCCCGAAGTCGATGGTCTGGTCGTTCGGACCGCCGGCGGTGTTCGCCACGCCCGGGGGCGGCGGGATGGTCGCCTCGTCCGTCCAGGTGACCCCGCCGTCGGTCGAGTACACCAGGTCGGAGTTGCTGTTCCACGGGAAGGTGAACCGGGTGATGGCGATCTGCTGCGGATTGGCCGGGTTGACCGCAAGGGAGGCCTCCCCGCCCGTGGTGGCGCCGACGGCCGCGTCCACGTCGACGACGTACGCCCCGGGGGCCCGGACGGAGGGCCGCACCACCCGGGGGCCGGTCGGAGTGACGCGCGGCGACCGGTCGGGCGGCTGGTCGCTGCCGCCCTGCACCGCCAGCGCCGACGGCCGGTCGGCCGCCCGGGCCGGCAGCGGCAGCAGCACCGGGCCGGCGGCCAGGGCGAGCGCGAGCGCCGCACCGAGCGGCCGCCCGAGCGGGTGCGACCAAGGTCGAGGTCTTACGGGTTCCACCGGTGGATCCTCTCGTCCGGACACAGCGTGGTGACAGTCTGTGACGGAGCTGAGGGAGATGGTCACGCGACACCGGCATCGACCACCCGTTCGCCCACGGAATGACGCCGTTCGGTGGATCGGGGCCGGCCCGCCGCCGGAGCTGTCCCGAGCCGTCGCGGTGCCGCGCTCCCGGCGCGGACGTGCTGGGAGGCTTGGCGCCGAGCCATGGTGATGCGGCGTCAGGGGCACCGGGCCGAGTCATCTTTATCGTTTCGCAACGTGATCGTTCTTCCCCCGCCGTCGGCCGAACCGGAAGGCTTCAGCCAGCTTTGCCGGGCAGCGCGACCGCGCGCCCGGCAGTCACCGGGGAGGAGTTACCAGGTGCCCATCCGGCATCAGCGACGGCTCATGATCTGCGCCGTCACCTTCATCAGCACGCTCGGTCTCGCCGCCACCCAGGCCGCCGCAGCACCCGCCGGCACCGCGCTGCCGTTCAACGTCCGCCACCTGGCGGACGTCGCCGCCAAGCGCGCGGCCCACCAGGCTCCGGCCGGCAGCCGCAAGAGCGCGCTCGCGACCGCCGGCTCCACCGCCGCGGGCATCGACCGCGGCGGCGACGACGACGCGCTGAACTCGGCCGAGTCGACCGCCCAGTTCACCGAGGCCCGCACCGCGCCCGGCGTGGTGGCTCCCGGCGCCTACGGGGCCGCCTGGTCCCAGCTGCAGTCCATGGACCACACCTCGGGCACCTGGGACCAGGTCACCAACAAGCCCTACAACTCGGACGACCCGCGCTACCGCGACGTCAACTCGAACTCCAGCGGCGGCTCCGGCGACGTCACCGGCCGGATCACCGGCATAGCCGCCGACAACGACGGCTACGTCTACGCGGGCGGCGCCAACGGCGGTGTCTTCCGCTCCCGCAGCGGCGGCGGCCACTGGGAGTCGATCTCCGACAAGCTGCCGTCGCTCTCCACCGGTGCGCTCGGCCTGGACGGCTCCGGCCGACTCTGGTACGCCACGGGCGAGGCCAACACCGGCGCCACCTCCTACGTCGGCACCGGCGTCTACGTCCTCGCCGACCCCAAGCACGGCACCTTCCAGCCCGGCAACCGGGTCGGTGGCGCCGAGCTGGAGTCCACCACCATCCACGCGCTGCGCTTCGCCGGCGGCAAGGTGTGGGCCGCCACCAGCCGCGGCGTGTGGAGCCACTCCAGCAGCGACCTGTCCGGTCCGTGGCACCTGGAGTTCGCACCGAACCCGGACTACCTGCCGGGCGGTTCGATGGCCGCCGACCCGAGCGCCCCGTACAAGAACATCGCGAACGACATCGCGATCGACCCCAAGGACCCGTCGAAGGTCCTGCTCGCGGTCGGCTGGCGCAGCGGCGACACCTACAACGGCTTCTACAGCAAGGCGGCGGACGGCAGCTGGCAGCGCGTCAGCTCGCTCGGCGACCTGCCGACCGGAGCCGGCGGCGTCGGCAACGTCACCTTCGCCCGCTCCGCCGACGGCTCGCGCTACTACGCGATCGACCAGTCGCCGACGCTGCTCACCAGCAACCCGGACAGCGGCCTGCAGGGCATCTACGTCTCCAAGTCCGGTTCCCCGTTCGGTCCGTGGACGCTGATCGCGGACAAGGACAAGCTGATGGGCTCCGGCTCCGCGCTGACCAGCGCGGGCTACGAGCCGGGCATCCAGTCCTGGTACAACCAGTTCCTCCAGGTCGACCCGAACAACGCCGACCACCTCTACGCCGGCCTGGAGGAGGTCTTCGAGACCGCCGACGGCGGCGCCAGCTGGAAGACCCCCGGCCCCTACTGGAACTTCGGGTTCGCCTGCTGGTCGATCGACCCGACCAAGCAGACCGGCGACTGCTCGCAGACCACCCACTCCGACCAGCACGCGGTCGCGGTGGGCAGTTACCACGGCCAGACCTCCGTCTTCGTCGGCAACGACGGCGGCATCTACAAGCGCCCGCTGAACGGCGCGACGGACGCCTCCGGCCACGCCACTGACTGGACCTCGCTCAACGACGGCACCATCGACACCCTGCAGTACTACTCGGTGGGCGTCGGCAAGGACCCGGCCGGCCACGGCTACGTCGTCAGCGGCGGCCTGCAGGACAACGGCCAGTCCGTCCTGCGCGCCCGCGACAAGGTGATGGGATCCAACTTCGGCGGCGACGGCGGCGACACCATCGTCGACCCGAACAACGGCTGCAACATCGCCCAGGAGTACACCAACCTGGACATGTGGGTCACCCAGGACTGCGGCGTCAACAACGGCGCCTGGACCACCGACCCGTCGAAGGCCACCGAGTACGAGGTCGCCCCGCCGGACAAGGACTCCGGCGCCGCGCGGTTCATCGCCCCGATCGCCGCCGACGCGAAGAACCCGAACAGCTGGGTCGCGGGCGGCCAGCACATCTGGGTGCAGAACAAGGGCTGGGCGATCCGCAGCGGCAGCGAGTGGACCAGCGCCTACGACCTGGGCGCCGGCCACCTCGCCACCGCCGTCGTCGCCTCGGGCGGCACCGTCTACGCCGGCTGGTGCGGGCCCTGCAACAACCAGGGCTTCACCCGCGGCATCGCCACCGGCAACGCGGACGGCACCGGCTGGCACCAGCTCAACCTGCCCGTCGACGGGACCCTCCCGAACCGGTACGTCTCCGGCTTCGACGTGGACCCGGCCAACGCCCAGCACGTGTACGTCACCATCAGCGGCTTCTCGCGCGCGTGGACCGAGGGCCCCGGGGCGGGCATCGGCCACGTCTTCGAGTCGCACGACGGCGGCGCCAACTGGACCGACATCAGCGCCAACCTGCCGGACGTGCCCGCCGACAGCATCCGGGTGCTGCCGAACGGCGGCCTGGCCCTGGGCACCGACCTGGCCGCGTTCTACCGCGCCCCCGGCGACTGCGAGTGGCAGGTGCTCGGCAAGGCCCTGCCCACCACCACCGTGATGGAGCTGCGGGTCGGCCCCGACGGCAACCTCTACGCAGCCACCCACGGTCGCGGCATCTGGTCCTTCGACCTGCGCCGCCTGGGCCACGGGCGCGGCGACGAGGACGGCAACGTGCAGGGCTGACGCACCGTCGCCGACCATGACCGGGGTGCC
>NZ_JBHYKG010000258.1:0-12572 GCF_042741245.1 Kitasatospora sp. NPDC058965 | reverse complement strand
AGACCCCCCCCCGCCGCGGGCCGGCCCGCGTATAATGGGGGGATAACTCTGCCGCACGGGGTTTTCACCGCACACCCCCCCGGGCCAATCCTGGCGCGGGGCGGCCGCCCCGCCCCCCCCGACGGACCGGGGAGCACGCATGACCCTCTCGGCGCACCACCCGACCGGCGCCACCGCCCCGGCAGCCGGCGGGCCGAAGTTCCGCGCGGTCGCCGACCGCCTGCGCCGGGAGCTGGCGGACGGTGTCTGGCCGCCGGGCGCCCGGCTGCCGATCGAGCCGGAGCTCGCCCGGGCGCACGGTACCTCGGTGAGCACGGTCCGCCGGGCCGTCGCCGACCTGGTGGCCGAGGGGCTGGTGGTGCGCCGCCAGGGCTCGGGCACCTACGTGCTGGCACCGAGGAGCACCGGCAGCCACCGGGTCCTGATCGGCGTCATCGTTCCCGACGCCGCCTTCTACTACCCCCGCGTGCTGCAGGGCATCGAGGAGGAACTCACGGCCGCCGGAGCCCGGTTCGTGATCGCCAGTTCGGGCTACGACCAGGCCCGCGAGTGGAGCGCGGTCGCCGACATGCAGGCCGCCGGGGCCGCGGGACTGCTGCTCGCGCCGACCCTGGCGGGGCCGGAGCGGTCGGCGGCGTACCTGACCCGGCTGGCCCAACTCCCGGTCCCGGTGGTGCTGGTGGAGCGCCGGGGGACGAGCCTGGGGGACGCCGGCGAGAGCGTCTGCACCCACCACGAGGCAGGTGGCTTCGACGCCGTGCGCCACCTCGCCGGGCTCGACCACCGCACCGTCGGCCTGGTGCTGCGGCTGCACAGTCCGACCACCGAGCCGGTCCGCCGCGGGTTCCACCAAGCCGTGCGCGAACTCGGCCTGTCCGGAGTCGAGTTCGAGGCCGCACTGGAGGAGTGGAGCCCGGCCGCCGCGGACCGGTGCCTGGCCGGGCTGCGGGCCGCGGGCGCGACCGCGGCGGTCTGCTTCGGCGACCGGCAGGCCGCGCTGCTGGTGGCCGCGGCCCGGCGGGCCGGGGTGCGGGTGCCGCAGGACCTGGCCCTGGTCGCCTACGACGACGAGATCGCCGAGCTGGCCGAGATCCCGCTGACCGCGGTGGCCCCGCCCAAGCACCTGATGGGGCGCACGGCGGCCACCGTGCTGCTGAACCGGCTGGCCCACCCGGAGGAGGCGGTGCGCCAGGTCCTGCTCCGCCCCGCGATCACGGTCCGGGAGTCCTGCGGAGCTCCGCGGCCCCGGGCGGGGTGACCGGCCCTCGGCACGCGCGCGGCCGGCAGCCGCTGTCCACCACCGGCGAGGTTCCGCTGCACACCGCACCGCCGCACCAGTAGGGTTACCGCCGGGTACCGTGCGAGGGGTGAGGGATGGACACGCGGGAGCGACAGCAGGATCCGGACGGGGCGGCGGAGCAGGGGATCGGCCGGCGCCGGTTCCTCGGCTACGTCCTGGCGGCGTCGACGCTGACGGTGGCGGCCCACCTCGGTGAAGGGGCCGACCGGGCGGACGCCGCGGTGCCCTCGCTGCCGGAGCCGGCCGACCTGTACGACCTCAACGACATGCTCACCGACGCGGCCCTGCCCACGGCGGGCCTGATCACCATCACGGTCAACCCGGACGGCACCGCCTCGTTCGCGCTGCCCCGCACCGAGGTCGGCCAGGGCATCACCACCTCCACGGCGATGCTGATCGCCGAGGAGATGGACCTGCCGCTGGACCGGGTGCGGGTCTCGCTCGCCGACGCGCGCCCCGAGCTGCTCTTCAACCAGCTCACCGGCGGCTCCAACACCACGATCTCCACCTACACCCCGGTCCGGGTCGCCGCCGCCACCGCCAAGCAGCGCCTGCTCGCGGCCGCGGCGGCGGAGCTGGGCCTGCCGCTGTCGGCGCTCTCCGCGCTGCAGGGCGTGATCACCGCGCCGGACGGACGCTCCCTCAGCTATGCCGAACTCGCCGTCAAGGCGGCGAGCCTGACGAACCTCCAGGTCGGTGTGGTGCTGAAACCGGCGAGCGCGTTCTCGGTGATCGGCACGCCGCAGAACCGGATCGACGCGCGGGACGCCGTCACCGGGCGCAAGCAGTTCGCGATGGACGTGCAGGTGCCGGGGGCGATGCCCGCGATGATCTGCCGACCGCCGACGATCAACGGCACGGTCGTCGCGGTGGCCAACCTCGCCGCCGTGCAGGCCATGCCGGGGATCACCGACGTGGCCGTGGTCTCCACCGGCGTGGCCGTGCGCGGCCGCACCTTCGGCCAGTGCATCGACGCGGTCCGGGCGCTGCAGGTCGGCTGGGGCCCGGGCAGCGAGGACGGCGCCACCGACGCCAGCGTGCTGGCCGAGCTGCGCGCGGCGGAGGACCCGCTGGTCACCCCGCCGCTGCCGCTGCTCACCGAGGCGGTCGACGCCCGGTTCACCTTCCACTTCGCCAGCAACAGCGCGCTGGAGACCAACTGCGCGGTCGCGGACGTGCGGGCCGACAGTGCGGAGGTCTGGGCCAGCGTCAAGGCGCCGCTGGTCGCCCAGGCCGAGATCGCGGCCAGGCTCGGCCTGCCGGTCGGCGCCGTCACCGTGCACGTCACCCAGGGCGGCGGCTCGTTCGGCCGCAAGCTGTTCCACGACGCCGCGCTGGAGGCGGCGGAGGTCTCGCAGAAGCTGGGCAAGCCGGTGCGGCTGATGTGGCACCGCACCGACGACTTCCGGCACGGCCGGGTGCACCCGATGTCCACCTCCCGGGTGCGGGCCACCTACGCGCTGGGCCAGGTGCTGACGATGGACCAGCGGCACACCTCGGTCGCCACCGAGTTCGGGCACGGCCTCGGCGACGCCATCACCGCGATGGCGGCCAAACTGCCGGTCGGCGGGCTGGCGTTCTCCGAGACCATCTTCACGCTCACCCAGCAGACCCCCTACGACTTCGGTGTCACCAGCCAGTTGCTGACCGAGGTGGACAACGGCTTCCACACCGGCAGCATGCGCAACATCTACTCGCCCAACGTGCGCTGCGCCCAGGAGCTGGTCGTGGACCGGCTCGCCGCCGCGATGGGGCGGGACGCCTACCGTTTCCGCCGGAACTTCCTGAAGGACCAGCGGGCCGTCGCCGTGCTCGACAAGGTCGCCCAGGTCGGCAACTGGGGGCGGAGCATGGCACCGGGCACCGCCCAGGGGATCGCGCTGCACCCCGAGTACCACGGCTTCGTCGCGGTGCTGGCGGAGATCGACTGCACTCCGGCGACCGTCAACCGGCAGGTCCCGGACGCGGTCACCGGTCCGCGGGTGACCAAGGTGGTGTGCGCGGTGGACGTGGGCCTGGCGGTCAACCCCAAGGGCCTGGAGGCCCAGATGATGGGCGGCATCATGGACGGGATCGCCGTCGCCCTCACCTCCAGCCTGCACCTGGCCGGCGGGCACTTCCAGGAGGGCAGCTGGGACAACTACTTCTACACCCGGCAGTGGAACACCCCGCCCGAGCTGGACATCATCGTGATGCCGCCGACCACGGGGACCCCGGGCGGCGCGGGGGAGTTGGCCGTGGCCGGGGCGATGGCCGCGGTGGCCTGCGCGTACGGGCGGGCGACCGGGACGATGCCGACCAGCTTCCCGATCAACCACGACGCCCCGCTCGCCTTCACCCCGCTGCCCACCGTCCCGCCGGTCCCGCAGTCGCCCACCGACGGCCTCGGCCGCGCCTTCTAGGAGTCGACCCACGTTGCCCCAGCACACCTTCATCCTCAACGGCGAGCAGGTCACCGTGGACGTCGAGGACGACGTCCGGCTGCTCTGGGTCCTGCGCGACATCCTGGGCGTCACCGGGCCCAAGTACGGCTGCGGGCTCGGCGTCTGCCAGGCCTGCACCAGCCACCTGAACGGCCGGGCGGTCAACCCGTGCTGCGTACCGGTGGGCCAGTTGCAGGCGACCGACCGGGTCACCACCATCGAGGGCCTGCCGGCCACCGTCGGCAAGGACCTGCACCCGATGCAGGAGGCCTGGCTGGAGCAGGACGTGCCGCAGTGCGGCTACTGCCAGCCGGGCCAGATCATGACCGCCGTCGCCAAGGTGCTCCAGGCCCGCGCCGCCGGGCGGCAGTTGACGGACGCCGACTTCGACCAGATCCGCAACATCTGTCGCTGCGGCACCTACCACCGGATCCGGGAGGCGATCCTGTCGGCGCAGACGAAGTTCTGACCCGCCGTGGGGCCGACCCGCGCAGGGGTGCGACCGAACGGCCGATCAATGGCGCATTTCCTCGCATGAACATGTCATCAATTGCGCGTACCCGGCCCGTCCGCGGGACAGGGATCTGACACCGCGTCAAACCCTGACCGATCCGGAGGACCTCCGTGCGCAAGAAGCTGCTCGTCTCCGCCGTGGCCGCGGCCACCCTGCTGCTGGCCGTCCCGGCGTCCGCCGCCACCCCGACCCCGGGGGCGCCGGGGGCCGGGGACCCGTACTACCCCACCTACGGGGACGGCGGCTACCGCATCAGCCACTACGACCTGCGGCTGAAGTACCAGCCCGCGACCGACCAGCTGGAGGGCACCGCGACGCTGCTGGCCACCGCGACCCAGGACCTGTCCAGCTTCGACCTGGACTTCGCGCTGAACATCAGCGAGGTGCTGGTCAACGGCCACCCGGCGAAGTTCGCCGTGGCGGGCGTGCAGAAGGTCGCGGTCACCCCGCAGACCCCGCTGGCCGCCGGCAGCCGGGCCACCGTGGTGGTCCGCTACGCCGGGGTGCCGTCCACCGTCTCCACCTACGGCTTCACCGCCTGGCAGCGCACCCCCGACGGCGCGGTGATCGCCGACGAGCCGGAGGCCGCCTGGTGGTGGTTCCCCAGCAACGACCACCCCTCGGACAAGGCCACCTTCGACGTGTCCGTCCTGGTGCCCGACGGCACCCAGGCGATCAGCAACGGCGTGCTCACCTCGCAGAGCTCCAAGCTCGGCTGGACCCGGTACAACTGGCGCGAGAACAAGCCACAGGCGACGTACCTGGCGACCCTGGCGGTCGGCAAGTTCGACATCACCACCGGTACCAGCCCGAGCGGCATCCCCGTGCTCAACGCCTACAGCCAGGACCTCGGTGACAACGCCGACGCCGCCCGCGCCAGCGTCGAGCGCACCGGCGAGCTGGTCGACTGGCTGAGCGGGTACTTCGGCCCCTACCCGTTCAGCGCCGCCGGCGGCTACGTGCCCAACGTGCCGACCCACTACGCGCTGGAGACCCAGACCCGGGTCTTCTACAGCCCGCGGCAGTTCGCCAACGGCGCCAACGCCTCCGTGGTGGTGCACGAGCTGGCCCACCAGTGGTACGGCGACAGCGTCTCGCTGGAGCGGTGGAGCGACATCTGGCTGAACGAGGGCTTCGCGACCTACGCCCAGTGGCTCTGGTCCGAGCACGAGGGCGAGGGCACCGCCCAGCAGCTGGCCGACTACGTGTACGGCTCGCACCCGGACGGGGACGCCTTCTGGACCGTGAAGCCCGGCGACCCGGGCGCGGCGAACCAGTTCGACGCGGCGGTCTACGACCGCGGCGCGCTGGCCATCCAGGTGCTCCGCACCACCATCGGCGACCAGGCCTTCTTCGCCCTGCTCAAGGCCTGGCCGGCCGAGCACCGTTACGGCAACGGGACCATCGCCCAGTTCCAGGCCCTGGCCGAGCGGATCAGCGGCAAGAAGCTCGACGACCTGTTCCGCACCTGGCTCTACACCGCCTCCCGCCCCGCCGCGCCGGCCGCCGCCGGGGCCCGGCTCGCCGCCGCCGCACCGGTGGCCGAGCCGCGCTCCTGGCAGCAGATCAAGGCCGCGCAGCAGCACTGACCCGGGCCCGTCCGGGGCGTCCCGCGGGCGCCCCGGACGGGACCTTCGATCCTTACCGAACGGTTACTTACCTGGCACGGTGGAGGCGAGGGGGGTTTCTCGGAGGAAGCAGAGGTGTCCCTGATGGCCGTCGGTGCGACGACCGCCGTCCCGACCGGCGGGCCGGCCGGGTCCGGCTCCGCCGCCGCTGCCCGCGCCGGCCGACTGGTCGCCGCGCTGCTGGCGACCGCCGCCGCCCTGTACGTGGCGGTGCCCGTGCTGCAGGGCGCCGCGCTGCCGGCGGTGCGGGCGGAGTTCGCGCTGAGCTCCGGCCAGGTGGCCGTGGTGAAGGTGGCGGGCGCGGCGCTCTCCGTGGTGGTGCTGTTCGCCGCCGGGCGGGCCGGCGACCTCTGGGGCCGGCGGCGGGTGCTGCTGGTCGCGCTCGGACTGCTGGCCGCCGGCGGCGCCCTGCTGACCGTCGCCTTCTCGGACTGGTCCTACCTGCTCGGGCGGGGCCTGGTGACCGTCGCCGTGGCGGCCGTGTTCGTCACCGCCCTGGCCTGGCTGCCCGCGCTGAACGCACCCGGCCGACTGCCCCGGGCGATGGGCGGCTGGCTGGCCCTGATGTCGCTGGCGTTCTTCGCCTGCGCCAACCTCGTCCCGCGCACGCCCTCGGTGCCGCAGCTGCGCCTCACCGCCGGCGTCGCGGTCCTGGTCGTGCTGGCGCTGCTGCTGGCGGGCCGGCGGTGGCTGCCCGCCGACGACGAGGGCGGCGCCCGGGCGCGGCTGGACCGCGGCCTGCAGACCGGCGCCGTGCTCGCGGTCGCCGCCGCGGTCGCCGCGCTGCAGACGGCACCGCTGCGCGGCTGGGACGATCCGCTGACCCTGCTCCTGCTGGCCGCCGTTCCGGTCGCGGCCGCGCTGGCCTGGTGGCGCGGGCGGACCAGGAGCGGCGAGCGCCCGCTGATCGCGCTGCTGCCGGCCCGCCTGTCGGCGATGGCGCTGGCCACCGGGGTGGCGATCGGCTTCACCCAGCTCACGCTCGCCGCGGCCGTCCCGGTGCTGGCCGGGCACATCGGCGCCGGCGCGGCCGAGGCGGCGCTGATGGTCTCCGCCTTCGGCGCGGGCGGCGCCGCCGGCGGCCTGCTGGTGCGCCAGCACGCCGTCGCCCCGGTCACCGGCTGTTCGCTGGGGCTGCCGCTGGCCGCGGTCGGCCTGGCGCTGCTCCACCTGCTGCCGGCCGGTACCGGGGCCCACCTGGCCATCGGCATGCTGGCCGCCGGGCTGGCCGGCCTGGGCGTGGTGGTCGCGCAGGCCCCGCAGATGGCCTGGTTCCTGGCCGCACTGCCCCGCACCCGGCTCGGCGCCGCCGCCTCCTTCCACCCCGCCGCGATCCTGCTCGGCGCGGCCGCCGCGCAGGCCCTGCCCTACACCTCCGCGCTCAGCCGCGGGCCCGCGCCCGGCGACGCGCGCCAGCTGCTCTGGCTGGCCACCGCCGTGGTGGTCGGGGCCGCGCTGGTCGCCGGCCTGCCCGCCGTCGCCCTCGGGGTGACCGCCGCCGCGGGCGGCGAGTACCTGCTGCTGCGGGTGCTGGCCGGCGAGCACCACGCCCAGAGCCCGCTCGCGGTGATCGCCGCCCTGGCCGTCGGCGCGGGCACCGGCCTGGCGCTGTGGAGCCGCCGCCAGCAGGCCGTTCGCCTGGCCCGCGCCCGGGCCAGCGCCACCGCCCTGCAGAACGCCGTGCTGCACCCCGTGCCCGAGCGGCTCGGCGGGCTGCGGCTGGCCGGCCGCTACCGGCCCGCGACCGCCGGCACCGGCATCGGCGGCGACTTCTACGAGGCCGTGCACACCCCGCACGGCACCCGGGTGATGATCGGCGACGTGCGCGGCAAGGGACTGCAGGCCGTCCAGAGCGTGACCGACCTGCTGGGCTGCTTCCGCTCCCAGGCGTACGAGACCCCCGACCTCGGCGAACTCGCCGCCCGGCTCGACCGGCAGACCGCCCGCACCGCGCGCGCCCGCGGCGACGAGGAGCTGTTCGCCACCGCGTTCCTGCTCCAGCACCGCCCGGGCGAGGACCACTTCGAGGTGCTCAACCACGGCCACCTCGCCCCGCTCGCCGTCGGCCCCGACGGCGCCCGCGAACTCCCCGCCCAGGCCCGGCTGCCGCTCGGCTTCGGCCTGCTGGACGGCACCGAGGAGCCGGCCCCCGACCGGGTCGCGCTCGCCGACGGCGAGGTGCTGCTGCTGCACACCGACGGCCTCACCGAGGCACGCAACGCCTCCGGCGAGTTCTACCCGCTCCCCGACCGCCTGGCCCGCCGCGCCACCGAGCCCGCCGAGCTGGTCGACCACCTGGACACCGACGTGCGGGACTGGGTGCACCGCCTGGGCGACGACATCGCCCTGATCGCGATCGGCCGACCGGGGGCGGCCACGTGACCGCGGCGGCCACGCCCTAGGGTGGGGCCCCGTCGGACCGCGGCCCCGCGGTCCGCTCGGAGGGACGGGAGCAGGATGAGGACCGCACGCCTCGTGACAGGCGCGGCCGCCTGCGGCTGTGCGGTGCTCGGTGCGCTCCGGCTCTGGGTCGACCTCACGCCCGACGTGGTCACCCACCCGTCGGCGGTGGCCCGGACCCGGCTCGCCCAGCTGCGGGGTGACGCGTTCCTCACGGCGGCCCGCTCCTACCTCGGGCAGCCGTCCGCCGACTCGACGCTGGAATGCCGGGACACCCCGGACGGCCGACGGCCGCCCGAGGTGCTCCTGGAGTACCGGGGGACCCACCCGGACCTCAGCCGGGAGAAGATCGGCGAACTCGCCACCGGGGCGGGCTGGCAGGTGCTCGACGCCGGCCGCACCCCGACCGAGATGTACTCGGTCAACCTCGGCAAGTCCTTCGAGGGATGGCAGAGCAGCGCGATCGTCACGGTGGACCCGTCCACCGTGACGATCGAACTGGACGCCTCCGCGGACGACTCCTGCCCCTGACGGGTGGTCCACCCACACACACCGTGCCCGGCCCGGGCACGGTGGTGCTCGGCCGGGTCGGGGCGCCCGCCGAACGAGTGGACTCGGCGGGCCGAACGCCGGGCCTGGGGCGGGCCGGCAACGGCGGGTGGTGGTGTGGGGCTTCGAACCCGTGACCGGCAGAGGGGCCCCACGTGCGACGCAACCGTTCCCGCAGGCTGTTGGCAGCGACCCTGGCCGCCGCGGCCGTCCTGGTGCCGCTGGCCGTGGCCCCCGTGACGACCGTTCAGGCCGCGGCGGTGCACCGCGGCGGACCGGCGGACTGCCCGGAGGGCGGGCTCGCCCCGGAGGTGACCGGCCGGCTGGACAGCACGATCGAGCAGGTCCGGCAGCAGGCGGGCGTGCCCGGCGTGGTGGTCGGCGTGTGGCTGCCGGGCAAGGGCTGCTACGTGCGCGCCACCGGGGTCGCCGACCGGGCCACCGGTGCGCCGATGCGCCTCGACGTCCGCCAGCGGATCGGCAGCGTGACCAAGACCTTCACGGTCACCGCGCTGCTGCAGCTGGTGGACGAGCACCGGGTCGGCCTGGACGACCCCGTCTCCGCCTACGTCGACGGGGTGCCGTGCGGCGACCGGATCACGCTGCGTCAGCTCGCCGAGATGCGCAGCGGCCTGTTCCCCTACACCTTCGACCCGGACTTCCAGCACGACCTGCTCAGCGACCCCGCGCGCAGCTTCACCCCGCAGCAGGCGCTCGCCTACGGCTACCGGCACGACAACACCTTCGGCCCGGGGGAGCAGTTCCAGTACTCCAACTCCAACCTGGTGCTGCTCGGCCTGGTGGTCGAGAAGGTCACCGGGCAGCGGCTCGCCGACGTCATCCGGGAGCGGGTGCTCCGTCCGTCCCACCTGCACCACACCCTGCTCCCGGACGGGCCCGAGTTCCCCGAGCCGCACGCGCGCGGCTACACCGACCAGACGCTCAGCGGCGGGACCGAGGACTCCACCGACTGGAACCCGAGCTGGGCCTGGGCGGCCGGGGCGATGGTCTCGGACCTGGGCGACCTGCGCCGCTGGGCCGAGATCCTCGCCACCGGACGGCTGCTCAGCCCCGAGACGCAGCAGCAGCGGCTCGCGACCCTGCCGACCGGCTTCCCCGGGACCGGCTACGGCCTCGGCATCCTGGACACCCACGGCTGGCTCGGCCACAACGGCTCGATCCCGGGCTACGAGACCGTCGACGTCTACCTGCCCGCGGAGCACGCCACCCTGGTCATCATGATCAACACGGACTCCAGCAGCCAGGGCCAGGAGCCGTCCACCCTGCTCGCCCGCGCGATCACCGGGATCGTCACCCCGGACCACGTCTACGACGGCTCGGCCACGGCACCCGACAAGGCCTGACGGGCCGTATGCTCGGGAACCGTCGACCCGGCCGACCGGGCGGGGCGGAAGGGCGGGGTGCGTGGGCAGCTGGGAGCGGGCGTTGGACGCGGCGGGGATCCGCGGGGCCGACCTGCGCGCCGACTACGGCCGCCAGCGCGCGCTGGTCGCCCGCTACCGCCGCGAGGCCGCGCTGGCGGCGGGCCTGCTGCTGCCCGCACGGGTGCTGCCGCACCTGCTCGCGGCCACCGCCTTCATGCACCGCACGGACACGCTGCTCGACAGCGGTCCGGTGGACGGCCGCAAGGCCGCGTACGCCCGCTGGGAGGCTGAGGTGCTCGACGGCCTCGTCACCGGGCGGACCGCCGACCCGGAGCTGCGCCCGCTGCTGCACACCGCCGCCGCGCACCCCCGACTGCGCGAGCGGGTGCCGGAGTTCCTCGCCGGCGCCACCGCCGACCTGGATTTCACCGGGTTCGACAGCGAGGCCGACTACCAGCGCTACCTGGACGCGTACTCGCTCCCCGCGTTCATGGTGGTGGCCGGCCTGCTCGGGCCCGACGGCGACCAGACGGCCTACCGGGCCGCCTGCCGCACGTTCATCGACGCGAGTCAGCGGATCGACTTCGTCGCCGACCTCGCCGAGGACCTGGCCGACGGCCGGCTCACCCTCCCCGCCCAGAGCCTGGCCCGACACGGCGTCACCCGGGCCGACCTCGCCGGGGGCGGGGACCGGCCCGCCGTCCGGGCCCTCCTCACCGAGCTGCTCGACCGGGCCGACTGCGACCTGGTGGCGAGCCGCGCCGTGGTCGACCTGGTGCCGCCCGCGCACCGCCCGATGGTCCGCACCATGATCGGCCTGGACGGACTGACCAGCGCCGCCGCCCGCGCCGACCTGCCCGCCCTGCTGCGCCGCCCGGCCGGCCCGGCCAAGCCGGCCGCGCTGCGGCTGCTCGCCCGCGAGTACCTCCGGGCCCGGCGCGTCCGCGGCTGACCCGCCGGACGGGCGACACCACGGAGTGTCCTACCGCCGCGCGCCGGCCGCGTGGACGCACCATGCGACATGACGCGTACCCGGACCCTCTTCCTCTGCGCCGCCACCACCCTGCTTGCCGCCGCCACCCTCCCCGGCACCGCCGCGGCCGTCACTCCCGCCGCCCCGCGCGAGGCCCAGCCCTGCGTCCGGTCGCCGCACCCGGTCGACGGTCCGGGCCGGCAGGTGCTGGAGACCGTGCGGCGGGCCAAGCACGACCTCGACCTCAAGTCCGTGCTGGTGCGGGTCACCGTGGACGGCCACGAGCTCGTGACGGACGCCGTCGGCGAGTCGATGACCGGCGTGCCCGCCGAGCCGGACATGCACTTCCGCGCCGGCTCGGTGGTCTTCCCCTACATGACGGTCACGCTGCTCCAGCTGGTCGAGCAGGGGGTGGTGGGGCTGGACGACCCGGTCGGCCGCTGGCTGCCCGAGCTGCCGCACGGCGACCGGATCACCCTGCGGATGCTCGGCGACGCCACCTCGGGCATCCACGACTACGTCACCGACCCGGCGTTCCTGGCCCAGTTGGAGGCCGAGCCGTTCCGCCACTGGACCCCCGAGGAACTGGTCGGCATCGCCGACCCGGAGCACCTCTGGTACGAGCCGGGCACCAACTGGAGCTACTCGCACGCCAACTTCGTGCTCCTCGGCGCAGCCCTGGAGAAGATCACCGGCACCCGGCTCGACCGGCTGCTGGAGCAGCACGTGACGGGCCCGCTCGGCCTGGACGACACCCGCAACAGCTTCACGCCGGACATCCCCACCCCCGTGCTGCACGCGTTCACCTCGGAGCGCGGCACGTACGAGGAGTCGACCTTCTGGAACCCGTCCTGGACCACCGCGCCCGGCGCCGTGATCACCACGCAGATCTGCGACCTGGCCCGCTCGGCCGAGGCCATCGGCACCGGCGAACTGCTCTCGCCGAGCAGCTTCCGGACCCAGCTCGACCCGGGCACGGTCGGCCTCGGCGGCCCCACGGACACCTGCCCGGCGACCGTCTGCGTGCCCGACTTCAACACCCCCTCGACCCACTACGGCCTGGGCCTGCTGGTGGCCAACGACTGGGTGGTGCAGAACCCGTCGTTCTCCGGGTACGCGGCGATCGAGGCCTACTACCCCGGACAGCGGGTGGCGATCGCCGTGGCCACCACCAAGGGCTGCAACACCCCGGACGGCAACACGGCCGAGGTGATCGCGAAGGAGCTCTCGACCGTGCTGGTGCCCGACCACCCGTTGAAGTAGGACCCGTCCTCGGACCTCGTCGGCGGCCCCCGCCCGGCCCCGCGGCGGCCGTCCCGTGGGCCGCCCACCGGGCACCGGGGAGGCCCCCCCCCCCGGGGGGGCCGGGGGCGGGCGGGGGGGGTGGGCGGGGGCAGAGG
>NZ_JBHYKG010000257.1:0-12608 GCF_042741245.1 Kitasatospora sp. NPDC058965 | reverse complement strand
GTCGACGTTCCACGGAACGTCGACCGGGCCGACTTCCCGCGCGGCCCGCTACGCCCGGCCGGCCACGGCGCGGCGCAGCTGCTGGCGGCGGCGCCGGTAGACCCGGGCCAGGCGCTGCAGGGCGACGAACTCGTCCATCCGGTTGCCCAGGGTCAGCTGGTACTTGACCCGCACCGGGGTGCGCAGCGCGGCGATCCGCTCCACCCCGATCTCGCGGAGCAGCCGGGAGACGTGCTCCTGGTAGAGCGCCCGGTAGGCCTTGTCGCCGTCCGGCACCCACCAGAAGAACATCGGGATCTCCTCGACCAGGCAGTTGTGGTCGTAGGAGCGCAGGTTCTCGGCGAACTTCGGCTCGGGGCGGGCGGTGAGCCACTCGCGGACCAGCTCCATCGAGCGGACCCGGTCCACCAAGCCGCGCGGGTTGGTGCGGCCCTGGGTGATCGACGGGTCGTCGGGCTCGCGCTCGCGCCAGTGGTAGAGCACCTCGGCGAGCACGTCCACGCTCTGCGCCAGGTAGTGCAGCGGGACGCTGACCGGGGCGTCCTCGTAGAGGATCCCCTCCGGGTAGCGCAGCCCGGCGCCGTCGAAGAACTCGCGCCGGTACACCTTGTTCCACGCGGTGCGGTCGGTGACCAGCGCCGGGACCTCGGTGACGTGGGTCTTCATCAGGGTCCGGCGGAACGGCTTGGCGTGCGCGCCGGACGGGCGGTGGCCGGTGGAGTTGAACCGGTCCGCGTTGCAGGCCGCGAAGTCCGAGCCGGTCCGGTCCAGCGTCTCGATCATCAGCCGGTACGCCTCGGGCGCCAGCGTGTCGTCGCTGTCGACGAAGGCCAGGTACTCGGTGCCGGCGGACAGGTGCCGCCAGCCGGTGTTGCGGGCCGCCCCCAGGCCCTGGTTCTCCTGCCGGACCAGGCGGAACCTGGCGTCCCGGGCGACGTACTCCTCGGCGATCGCGGCGCTGGAATCGGTGGCGCCGTCGTCCACCAGGACGCACTCGAAGTCGGTGAAGGTCTGTGCCGCGATCGAGTCCAGGCATTCCCGCAGGTAGCGCTCGACGTTGTAGATCGGGACGACGACGGAGAGTCGAGGGGCCATCGGCGGTGCGGGCCTTTCGGTCGGGGGCGGGCCAGATCCTACCCGGCGGCCGGGGCCGCTCCGATAGCGTCGGGGCATGACAACTGCCCTCATCACCGGCGCCACCGCCGGGATCGGTGCCGCGTTCGCCCGTCGCCTGGCCGCCGACGGCCACGACCTGGTGCTGGTCGCCCGGGACACCGACCGGCTGGCCGCGGCCGCCACCGCCCTGGAACGCGCCCACGGGGTCGCGGTGGAGGTGCTGGCCGCCGACCTCGCCGCCGAGGAGGGGATCGAGGCGGTGGAGCGGCGCCTGGCCGACGCCGAGCGCCCGGTCGGGATCCTGGTGAACAACGCCGGCTTCGGCAATCCGGGCGGCTACCTCCAGGTGCCGGTGGCCCAGGAGCTGACCATGCTCAAGGTGCACGTGGAGGCGGTGCTGCGGCTGACGAGTGCGGCCCTGCCGGGGATGCGCGAGCGCGGCTTCGGCGGGGTGGTGAACGTCGCCTCGGTGGCCGCCTTCCTGCCGCGCGGCACCTACGGGGCGACCAAGGCGTGGGTGGTCAGCTTCACCCAGGGCGCGGCCCGCGACCTGGCCGGCAGCGGGGTGCGGCTGATGGCGCTGTGCCCGGGCTTCACCCGCACCGAGTTCCACCAGCGGGCCGGGATGGGCACCGACAACATCCCCGGCTGGGCCTGGCTGTCGGCCGAGCGCGTGGTGGACGAGGCGGTGCGCGACCTGGCCCGGGGCCGGACCCTGTCGGTGCCCGGCCGGCGGTACAAGCTGGCGGTGGTGCTCGCCCGGCTGCTCCCGAGCGGCAGCCTGGGCAGGGCCTCCGCGAAGGCCGGCCGGAAGTACTGACCGCGCGGCGGAGTCGGCCCGGGCGCTCCCGGCGCCCGCACCGCCGCCGGGCGGGAATGTTCAGCGGGGATAGCTCATTATTAGTTTCGCTAACAATGAGCTATCCTCTTCATGCTGCCCGACCCCTGGAGGTGCCATGCGGCCCGACACCATCGACTGGACGCCGCCCGCCCGCGCGGCGGGTCAGGAGCAGCCGCCCGTCCAGGTGCGGCGGATCCTGGCGCTCTTCAGGCCCTACCGCGGGCGGCTGGGCGTCGTGGGGCTGCTGGTGGCGGCCTCCGCGGTGGTCTCGGTGGTCACCCCGTTCCTGCTGCGCGCGGTGCTGGACACCGCGATCCCGCAGGGCCGCACCGGACTGCTGACCCTGCTGGTGCTCGGCATGATCGGCGCCGCGGTGGTCAACAGCGTCTTCAACGTGCTGCAGACGCTGATCTCCACCACCGTCGGCCAGCGGGTGATGCACGACCTGCGCACCGCGGTCTACAGCCACCTGCAGCGGATGTCGCTGGCCTTCTTCACCCGCACCCGCACCGGCGAGGTGCAGTCCCGGATCGCCAACGACATCGGCGGCATGCAGTCCACCGTCACCTCCACCGCCACCTCGCTGGTCTCCAACCTGACGAGCGTGGTGGCCACCGTGGTGGCCATGGTCGCGCTCGACTGGCGGCTCACCGTGGTCTCGCTGCTGCTGCTGCCGCTCTTCGTCTGGATCAGCCGGCGGGTCGGGCGGGAGCGCAAGAAGATCACCGGGGAGCGGCAGAAGCAGCTCGCGGTGCTCTCCTCGGCGGTGCAGGAGTCGCTCTCGGTCAGCGGCATCCTGCTCGGGCGCACCATGGGCCGCTCCGACTCGCTCTCGCACGAGTTCACCCGGCAGTCGGACCAGCTGGCCGACCTGGAGGTGCGGGCCAGCATGGCCGGGCGCTGGCGGATGAACGTGATCCAGATCGTGATGGCCGCGATGCCCGCGGTGATCTACTGGGCCGCCGGGCTGACCGCGCACGGCGGCGCGCCGATCGTCTCGATCGGCACCCTGGTCGCCTTCGTCTCGCTGCAGCAGGCGCTGTTCCGCCCGGCCGTCTCGCTGCTGTCCACCGGTGTCGAGGTGCAGACCTCGACGGCGCTGTTCCAGCGGATCTTCGAGTACCTGGACCTGCCGGTCGAGATCGCCGAGCCGGCCGAGCCGGTCCGGCTGCCGGCGGTGCGCGGCGAGGTCCGGTTCGAGCGGGTGGACTTCGGCTACGACCCGCAGCGCCCGGCCGGGACGCTCGCCGGGGTCGAGCTGACCGTGCCGGCCGGCAGCTCGCTGGCGCTGGTCGGCGAGACCGGCTCCGGCAAGACCTCGCTCAGCTACCTGGTGCCGCGGCTCTACGACGTGACCGGCGGCCGGGTCACCATCGACGGGGTGGACGTGCGCGACCTCGCCTTCGACACCCTGTCGGCCGCGGTCGGCGTGGTCTCCCAGGAGACCTACCTGTTCCACGCCTCGGTCGCGGAGAACCTGCGCTTCGCCAAGCCGGACGCCACTGACGAGGAGCTGGTGGCGGCGGCCCGCGCGGCGCAGATCCACGACCACATCGCCGGCCTGCCGGACGGCTACGACACCCTGGTCGGGGAGCGCGGCTACCGGTTCTCCGGCGGCGAGAAGCAGCGGCTGGCGATCGCCCGCACCGTGCTGCGCAACCCGCCGGTGCTGATCCTGGACGAGGCCACCAGCGCGCTGGACAACCGGACCGAGCTCGCCGTGCAGCGGGCGATCGACGAGCTGGCCGCGGGCCGCACCACGATCACCATCGCGCACCGGCTCTCCACCGTCCGGCAGGCCGACCAGATCGCGGTGCTGGACCGCGGCAGGGTGGTGGAGCTGGGCACCCACGAGGAGCTGCAGGCGCTGGGCGGGCGCTACGCGGCGCTGCTGCGGCGCGCGGCCGAGCCCGCCCCCGGCGCGGCCGGCGCCGGTGGCGGGGAGCTGCTGGTGCCTCAGGCGGCCTTGGGGACCTCGTTGTAGACCGGCGCGAGCTCCTGGCCGGACAGCTCGTGGATCGCCGCCATCACCTCGTCGGTGACCTGGCGGCGCACCCGGGCGTTGCGGGCCTGGCCGTGCAGGTGGGAGAAGTCCAGCGGCTCGCCGAACCGGACCGTCACCTTGCGGATCCGGGGCCGCCGGGTGCCGACCGGCTGGATCTCGTCGGTGCCCTCCAGCGCCACCGGGACCACCGGGACGCCCGCGGTCAGCGCCAGCCAGGCCACCCCGGTCTTGCCGCGGTAGAGCCGCTTGTCCAGCGAGCGGGTGCCCTCGGGGTAGATGCCGAAGGCCTGACCGTTGTTCAGCACCTCCAGCGCGGCGTCCAGTGCGACCTGGGCCAGGTGGATCTCGCCGCGCTGCACCGGGACCGCCTCGATCGCGTCGAAGAAGCCGCGCATCACCCGGCCCTTGAGGCCCTTGCCCTGCCAGTACTCGACCTTGGCCAGGAAGCTGATCGGGCGCGGGGCGGTCAGCGGGATCACCACGCTGTCGATGAACGAGAGGTGGTTGCTGGCCAGGATCACCCCGCCCTTGCGCGGCACGTTCTTCAGCCCGACGATCCGCGGCCGGTAGACGACCCGGGCGAGCGGCTTGAGCACGAACTTGGTGACGGTCTTGATCATGGTCCCTCCCCGGGGCCGGGCTCCGGCCGATCGGTACTGCGGCTCAGCGCCTTTCCGGACTGACCTTTCTTACCATCAGGTAGCCCCGCGGGGCCGCCAGGGTGAGGGGGGTCACAGTCGCGCCGGGGAACCCTTCAGCCGGGCCTTGAGGGTGCGCGGCAGCCGGCCGGTGCGGCGCAGTTCGTCGTAGGGCCGGCGGGCGCCGCGGGCGGCCAGCCGGTACTGCAGGCCGCGCAGGCCGCCGGGGTAGCGGTAGTCGGCCGGGCGGTGCGCGGCGAAGTGGGCGGCGATCCGGGCGAAGAAGTCCGGGCGCAGCTCCGCGGGGACCAGGCCGGGGGAGTCGTAGACGGTCAGCGCCTGCTTCACGGTGCGGTCGAAGACCGGGGTGCGCAGGTCCGCCAGGTCCGGGCGGCGGTCCAGGAAGCCGAAGATCGCGTCGTACTGCGCGAAGGCGTCGGCGTGCTTGGGCGAGGCGGTGGCGGTGATCGCGCCCGGGCGGCCGCGCCGGTACGTGTAGCAGGACCGGTCCAGGTAGCGCAGCGTGCCGGCGGCCAGCAGCGCCGGGTAGGTCACCGAGATGTCCTCGTAGTAGCCGCGGCCGAACTGCACCCCCAGGCCGTCCAGGAAGGCGCGGCGGAAGACCTTGTTCCAGACCGAGAGGACCGAGTTCAGCACCGCCGGGTGCTCGCGCAGGGTGGCGCCGTCCGGGCGGTCCAGCGGGGAGCCGGCCAGCAGGTGCCGCCAGGGGTTGGGCTCGGTGCTGCCGTCGGGGTAGACGTGCTCGAAGTGGGTCAGCAGCACGTCGAAGTCGCGCTTGCGGACCTCGGCCAGGACGGCGTCCAGCGCGCCCTCGGGCAGGTAGTCGTCGCTGTCCACGAACCAGAGGTACGCGCCGGTCACGTGCGGCAGGGCGGCGATCCGGGCGCCGCCCAGGCCCTGGTTCTCGGTGAGGTGGAGCACCCGGAGCCGGGGGTCGCGGGCGGCGTACTCGTCCAGCACGGCGCCGCAGCCGTCGGGCGAGAGGTCGTCCACCGCGACCACCTCGAAGTCGGTGGCCGCCTGGCCCTGCAGGAGGGAGTCCAGGCAGCGGGGCAGGAACTGCTCCACCCCGTGGACGGGGACGACGATGCTGAGGAGGACGGACACGCGGTCACTCTACCGAGGCGGCCCGCGGGGGTGCGGGGCTGACCTGGAGCAACGGCGACCGCCGGTGCCGCGCCTGGGGGCGATCGGCACCGGCAGTCGGTTGTGGCGGTGCGGTCGACCCTCAACGACCTACCGCCGATCCGCCGCCTTCCGGAGCCAAGCCACCGCAGCGTCGAGGTGGCCGGACAGTGGACCCGGTGGGCAGTGGAAGCACCTAATGAGATGGTGATCACATAATGTGTTCATCTATCGAACGCGACTCGCGGCGGGTGGCCGGTGTTTCCGCGTCGCAACAGATATTGCTTGGATGTAACTGCCGAGTCAATCCCTGGTGTGCGTTCAGTTTCCGAAGCATCTCGCGAGGTGGGGGCGCCGGCGAGAGGAGAAGGGCAGCTGCGGAGTGCCGCGGAGGTCAGGGGGCGCGGGGGTGCAGTGGGGGTGCGGCGCTTCCCGTGCGCCCGGGGTGTGCACCGAGGGCGTGCAGAGTGCGCCACGTAGTCCCGGCGTGAAGTGACGCCCCCTCAAGGCTTCCGATCGATGCCCAGTCGTGACCACCGCTACCACCCCGAATGACACGTGACTGGTCATCACACGATACGGTGGCGGAATCACCAGGACGGTTGCGTGAGGACCGTCGGACCCGGATAGTCTTCGCCTCACGGCCCTGGCGCCTCGTAGGGGTGGGAAACCATGGAACACATGCAAGTGCGGAGCAGGCCCCGCGTGCCGGCCATCCAGTGCGGCGTGGGCGCGACCGGTCGGCGGATCGAACGCCACCTGTCGGTGCTCGGCGCGCCCGCGGTTCCCGCGGTCGACACCGCCGAGGCCCTCGGCCTGATAAGGGAGCTCACCCCGCGCGGTGTGAGCACCCAGGCCGCGCCGCGCCGCAGCACCACGCGGGTGCGGCTGCTGGCGCCGCTCCGGCGGCTCAAGCGCAGCCTCTTCGGCAGCAAGGGCTAGCCCCCGCTGCGCGTTCTTCGACCCGGTGGGCGTCCGTCGCCCGCCGGGTCCTTGGCGTGTCGTCAGGTCGGAGTTGTGGCGGCCGGGGCGCGGGGCGCAGGATGGGCGCCATGGCCTTCCAGACCGAGACCTTCGAGATCACCACGGGCGACCGCGAGGTGGCCCTGGACCTGACCGAGCGCTGCACGGCGTTCCTGGACCGGGCGGCGCCCGGGCGGTCCGGCCTGCTGAACGTGTTCGTGCCGCACGCGACCGCCGGCGTGGCCGTGCTGGAGACCGGTGCGGGCAGCGACGACGACCTGCTGGCCCTGCTGCGCGACCTGGTCCCGGCCGACGACCGCTGGCGGCACCGCCACGGCAGCCCCGGGCACGGCCGGGACCACGTGGTCCCCGGCCTGGTGGCCCCGCACGCCACGCTGCCGGTGGTGGACGGGCGGCTGGCCCTGGGGACCTGGCAGTCGGTGGTGCTGATCGACACCAACGGGGACAACCCGCGCCGCACGGTGCGCCTGTCCTTCCTGGACTGAGGGGAGCGAGCACGGTGACCACGAGCAGCGCCGCGGACGACGGGGCGCCCGCCCCCTACTGCGAGCCGGTCGGCCCCGACCCGGCCGCCGCCCTGACCCCTGCCGCCGATCCGGCGCGGGCGCGCGCCGCCTGCGTGCGCTGCGGCGCCCCGACCGAGTACCCGGCCGACACGGCCGGCGCCACCCTGTGCCCGGTCTGCGCCTGGCAGCAGGCCGGCCGGGCCGCCTGCTCGGGCTGACCGGTCAGCCGGCCACCGGGCCGGCCGGCCGCAGGGTGGAGCCGTGGCGGGACTTGTGCACCACCAGCTGGGTCGGGATGCGGTGGCGCAGGTCGGCCACGTGGCTGACGATCCCGACCGCCCGGTCCCGCTCGCGCAGGCTGTCCAGGACGTCCAGCACCTCCTCCAGCGCCTGCTCGTCCAGGGTGCCGAAGCCCTCGTCGATGAAGAGGGTGTCCAGCGGCATCCCGCCCGCCTCGTCCGTCACCACGTCGGCCAGGCCCAGGGCCAGCGCCAGCGAGGCGAAGAAGCTCTCGCCGCCGGAGAGGGTGGCGGTGTCCCGCTCGGTCCCGGTCCAGGCGTCCACCACCAGCAGGGACAGGCCCGAGCGGCGCCCGCCGCCGGTGCGCCCGTCGCTGTGCACCAGGGTGTAGCGGCCCCCCGACATCCGGACCAGCCGGGCGCTGGCCGCCGCCGCGACCTGTTCCAGCCGGGCCGCCAGGACGTAGGACTCCAGCCGCATCCGCAGCCGGTTGTCCGTGCTGGTCCCGGCGGCCAGCGCGGCCAGCCGGCTGAGCTCGCCGAAGGCGGCGAGCCGGGGCGCCAGCTCGGCGGCCAGCTCGGCCAGCCGCTCGCCCAGCCCGCGCAGCGCGGCGACCCGCTCGGCGGCCGCGTGGGCGGCCGCGGCGGCCGCCCGCAGCGCCGCCAGGGCCGCCTGCAGCGCGGCCCGCGCGGCCGCCGGTTCGGCCGGTCCGGCCTGGACGGCCGCCAGCAGTTCGGGATCGGCCAGTTCGCCGGCCACCGCGCGCCGCTCGGCGGCCCGGGCCTCCAGCCGTTCGCGCAGCGCCTGCAGCTCGGTCGGCGCCAGTGCGGCCTGCCGCACCTGCTGCGGGGAGGCGAAACCGGCCTGACGGGCGGTCAGCGCCAGCTCGTCGGCGGCCTGCTTGAGCTGCTCGGCGGCCTGCTCGGCGGTGCGGGCGGCCCGGGCGGCCCGCACCAGGGCGTCGGCCAGCCGGCCCAGCCGGGCCGCGCGGTCGGCCACCGACGGGGCGTCGCCGCGGGCCGCCGCGACCTGGGCGGTCAGTGCCTCCTGCTCGGCGGCGAGCGCCTCCAGCGCGGCGGCCCGCGAGGCCACCCGCTCCCGGGCCTGCTGGAGCTGGGCGGTGTGCTGCTGGTGGCGCCCTGCCAGCCGCTCGCCCTCCTGCAGCAGGACGGTCAGGCGCTCGGCGGCCTGCAGCGCGGTGCGGTGCCGCCCGGTCAGCTCGGCCAGCCGGTCCACCAGCTCCTGCCACGGCCGGCCGTCGGCCGTCGCGTCGGCGGCGGCCGCCCGCAGCCGCAGCCCGGCCAGCTCGGCCTCGGCCTCGGCGAGCCGCTGCTCGGCGGCCTGCTGGGCGGCCGCGGCGGCCCGTTCGTCCGCCTCGCGGACCGGGGCGGCGCCGGCCGCGGCGGGGGCGGGGTGCTCGGCGGAGCCGCAGACCGGGCAGGGATCGCCGGGGTGGAGCCGGCCGGCCAGTTCGGCGGCCATGCCGTCCAGGCGGCGCTGCCGCAGCTCCAGGGTGTGCTCGCGGGCGTCCAGTGCGGCCCGGCGCAGCGCGAGCAGGTCCTGCTCGCTCCGGTCGGCCCGCTCGGTCAGCCGGTCGCGCTGCTCGGCGGCGGCCACCCGCTGCTCGGCCTCGGTGCGCCGGTCGGCGAGCCGGTCGGCCTCGGCGGCGGCGGCCCGGGCGCCGTCCTCCTCGTCCCGGCGGGCGGCGGCCCGGGCCTGGTACTCGTCGAGCCAGCGCTCGGCGTCGGCGGCGTACTGCTCGGCCTGGTGCCGCTCGGCCTGCTCGCGGTGGGCCCGGTCGGCCAGTTCGGCGAGCCGGCGCTCCTGCGCGGCGGCGGCCTCCAGCCGGCCGAGCGCGGCGCGGACCGCGCCCTCCGCCTCGGCCAGGGCGGCGGCCGGCGCCTGCGGGTCGGGGGCAGCGCCGTCGGCGTGACCGTCCGGCACCCGCCGGCCCAGCGCCTCGCGCGCCTCCTCCTCGGCGGCGCGCGCCTGTTCGTACGCCGTGCCGGCCGCGGTGTGCCGGCGCAGCGCCGACTCCACGGTGAGCGCGGCCTGGGCCAGCGCGAGGCGCTCGCGGTCGGCGGCCTCGCGCGGGGCGTCCGCGGTCAGCGCGGCCTCGCGGCGGCGGGCCTCGGCGTGGCGGGCCTGACGGTGCGCCAGCTGCTCGGCCCGGGCCAGCCCGGCCTGCGCCGCGCCGTGGCGCAGTTCGGCCGCGGCCAGCGCCAGCTCACGCACCGTCAGCAGCTCCGCCGCACCGGTGCGCAGGACCGCGGCCCAGCCGAGGGCGGCGTCCGCGCCCTCCTCCTCACCGGGGTCGACCCCCGCCGCCTGCGCCGTCCGGCTGGTCAGCTCGCGCAGCCGCTGCCGGTCGGCCTGGACCCGGGCCTCCTGCTCGCGCCGGCGCTCGCCGAGCCAGCCCTCCAGCCTGCGGTACCGCTCGGTGTCGAAGAGCCGGCCGAGCAGGGCGGCGCGGTCGGTGGCGTCGGCGCGCAGGAAGCGGGCGAAGTCGCCCTGCGGCAGCAGCACCACCTGGCAGAACTGCTCGCGGCTCATCCCGACCAGCTGCTGCAGCTCCTCGCCGGCCTCCTGGTGCGAGCGGCTGACGGCCCGCCAGCCCGGGGCGCCGTCGCCGGTGTCCGCCACCCACTCGCGCAGCAGGGTCTGCGCCTTCTCGGTGGTCCAGCCGGTGCCGCGCTTCTTCGGCCGCAGCTGCTCGGGCAGCCGGGTGATCTCCAGCCGGCGCCCGGCCAGGGTGACTTCCAGCACCACCTCGGTCAGCCGCTGCGGATCGGCGTGGTCGCTGCGCATCCGGTTGGCCCGGCGGCTGCCGGGCAGCTCGCCGTAGAGGGCGAAGCAGACCGCGTCCAGCACGCTGCTCTTGCCCGCCCCGGTGGCCCCGCGCAGCAGGAAGAGCCCGCCGGCGGCGAGCGCGTCGAAGTCCACCTCCTCGCGGCCCGCGAACGGGCCGAAGGCGGTGACGGTCAGCCGGTGCAGCCTCATCGGTGCGCCCCCGGGTCGCCCTGGTCGGTGCGGGCCCGGTCCAGCCGGACCTGCTCGAAGCCCTCGCGCAGCCAGTCCCGCTCCGCGCCGGCCAGCTCCACCCCGGGCCGGACGTGGCGCACGAATCCCTCGGCCACCTCCAGCTCGGAGCGGCCGCGGACCCGGGCGGCGTAGGAG
This sequence comes from Kitasatospora sp. NPDC058965, assembly GCF_042741245.1. NCBI lineage: Bacteria > Bacillati > Actinomycetota > Actinomycetes > Kitasatosporales > Streptomycetaceae > Kitasatospora > Kitasatospora sp. NPDC058965. The sequence continues at coordinate 1,955 of NZ_JBHYKG010000257.1, read as the reverse complement.
GCGGAGTCCCCGGCGGGCCGGTCCTCGGGCTCGAAGAGCAGTTGGAGGGTGTGCGGGAAGCGCCGCCGCAGCCGTTCCATCGGTTCGGCGGGCCGCCCCGGATCGGTCAGCGTGGCCTGCACCCAGGACTGCTCGTGCACCTCGTGCGCCGGATCCGCCAGCAGGTCGGCGAGCCGACCGCGCAGCCGGGCCAGCTCGCGCGGCACCGGGCAGTCGATCCGCTCCGCGGTGACCGACCCGTCCGCCGCCAGGTCCACCAGCCAGGTGGACTTGCGCTGGCGGGCCTCGGAGAAGGAGTACGCCAGCGGCGAGCCGCTGTAGCGCAGGTGCGGGGCCAGCGTCTGGGCGCCGTGCAGGTGACCCAGCGCGACGTAGTCGATCCCGTCGAAGAGCTCGGCCGGCACCGCGGCCACCCCGCCCACCGCGATGTCCCGCTCGCTGTCGCTGGGCGCGCCGCCGGTGACGAAGGCGTGCGCGAGCACCACCGACCGGGTGCCGGCCGGCCGCCCGGCCAGGTCCGCCCGGACCTGCGCCAGGGCCGCGCCGAGCACCGCCGCGTGGCCGCCGCGGGCCAGCCCGAAGCCCTCGCGGACCAGCAGCGGCTCCAGGTACGGCAGCCCGTAGACGGCCACCGGGCCGTGCCCGTCGGCCAGCAGCACCGGGGTGCCCACGCCGGCCGGATCGGTGCGCAGGTGGATCCCGGCCCGCTCGATCAGCCCGGCGCCGACGCCGAGCCGGCGGGCCGAGTCGTGGTTGCCGCTGATGAAGACGGTGGGTACGCCGAGCGCGGCCAGCCGGTGCAGCGCGTCGTCGAACAGCGCCACCGCCTCCAGGCCGGGCAGCGCGCGGTCGTAGACGTCGCCGGCCACCAGCACCGCGTCCACCTGCCGCTCGGCCACCACGGCGACCAGGTGGTCCAGGAAGGCGCGCTGGGCCTCGTGCAGGTTCTCCCGGTGGAAGGAGCGGCCGAGGTGCCAGTCGGAGGTGTGCAGCAGTCTCACGGCCCCGACCTCTCCCGCATGTCCCACCGCTCCCTCGTCGTCCGATCCGCACCGCGTACCCGAGTATCCCAGCACCGGCGGAACCGAGTGACTTGGCATGAGCATGAGTAGCCTGTGCGGGGCGCCATGATCCACCCGGTAGAGTCGGCTGCCGCCGGGGCGACGCACCGTCAGCCACGGCAGTCACAACTTCAACACACAAAACACCACGGGGAATTGATCGTGCGTACCCAGTACTTCCTGCGCGCCGCCGTCCCGGCGACCGCCGCCCTCGCGCTGCTGCTGACCGGCTGCGGCCCGGACGAGACCGACGGCAACGCCGCCAAGCCCGCGCCGTCCGGCAGCGCGACCGGCGGCTTCGGCGGCGGCCAGTCCGCCGACCCGGCCACGCCGGCCGCCCGCCCGAGCGCCACCTCGGCCCCGTCGGCCGCCGCGGGCGCCGGCTTCCCCGGCGCGCTCGCCCCGTCCGCCCAGGCCAAGGGCGTCTTCACGGACCACCAGAAGGGCGACATCTCGCTGGCCATCGGCCCGGTGAAGGTGGTCAAGGGCAACGCCGCCGACCTGGCGAAGTTCTTCAAGCCGGAGGAGCTGACCGGCAAGACGCCGTACTACGTGACCGTCGCCTACACCCACACCGGCGGCAGCGGCCTCTACGAGCCGTACTTCAACCTGCAGCTGCGCGCGATGGTCAGCGACCAGGACCAGGCGACCAAGGCCGACCTGATCGGCGCCTTCCCGCAGTGCCAGAGCGACGTGCCGCAGGGCGGCAAGGACTTCGTCCAGGGCCAGACCGAGCACGAGTGCGCGGTCTACCTGGCGCCGAGCGACAAGCCGGTCCAGTACGTGCTGTGGATGAACAAGGACAACAAGCCGCTGGCCTGGAAGGCGGGCTGACCCGCGCGCCCGGCCCGCCCCCCGGGGCGGCCGGGCGGCCGAGGAGCCGGGGCGCCGGCG
>NZ_JBHYKG010000256.1:0-12662 GCF_042741245.1 Kitasatospora sp. NPDC058965 | reverse complement strand
GTTTTCGCCGCTACTCGGCCGCGGCGAAGCCCGGCAGCCAGTCCCGCATCTCGGTGCGGAACGGGGCCTCGGCGCCGAGCTGGCAGAGCACGCCGATGGTGCTCAGGGTGACCCGGTGGATCAGCAGGTAGTCCGGCGGCAGGTTGAGCTGCTTGCCCAGGTTGTACGCGGGGGAGCGGGGGTCGGCGATCCGGGCGGCCTGGGCCCGCATCCAGGCCCGGGTGAAGTGGAAGCGGTCCACCACGGCCGGCTCGATGATCGGCCGCAGGTAGTCCAGCACCGCGTCCGGGTCGAGCTGGATGGTCGGCTTGACGAAGCCCTCGGTCCGCAGCATGTCCAGCACGCCGACCGCGTCGTCGGCCAGGGCCATCCGCAGCGCGTCGCCGATCGGGCGGGGCAGCCCGGCGGGCAGCCGGTCCACGGTGCCGAAGTCCATCACGCCCAGCCGCCAGCCCTCGATCGGGCCGTCGTCCTTGAGCAGGCGGAAGTTGCCCGGGTGCGGGTCGGCGTGCAGCAGGCCGGTGCGGGCCGGCCCGGCGAAGAGGAAGTGGGCCAGCAGGTGGCCGGCCCGGTTCCGCTCGGCCTGGCTGCCGGCCGAGATCACCTCGGCCAGCGGGGTGCCGCCGAGCCACTCGGTGACCAGCACCTGGTCGGCCTGGGCGACCACGTCGGGCACCGTGATGTCGGGGTCCCCGGCGAACTCCTTGGCGTGTACCCGCTGGGCCTCGGCCTCCAGCGCGTAGTCCAGCTCCTCGCAGATCCGCTCGCGCAGCTCGGTGATCAGCGGCTTGATGTCCAGCCCGGGGATCAGCGGGCCGACCAGCCAGGCCACCCGGCTCAGCTGGCCCAGGTCGGAGAGCAGCGCCTCGCCGGCCCCCGGGTACTGCACCTTGACCGCCACCGGCCGGCCGTCCTGCCAGACCGCCCGGTGCACCTGGCCGATCGAGGCGGCGGCGGCCGGCCGGTCGTCGAAGCTGCGGAAGTCGGAGCGCCAGTCCTTGCCGAGGCGCTCGGCGAGCACCGCGTGGACGCTGGCGGCCGGCATCGGCGGCGCCGCGTCCTGGAGCTTGGTCAGCGCGGCGCGGTAGGGACCGGCCACCTCCTCGGGCAGCGCGGCCTCGAAGACCGAGAGCACCTGACCGAACTTCATGGCGCCGCCCTTGAGCTCGCCGAGGACCTTGAAGAGCTGGTCCGCGGTGGCCTGCTGGAGCTCGGCGGTGACCACCTCGGCGGAGCGTCCGCCGATCCGCTTGCCCAGGCCCAGGGTGGCCCGGCCCGCGATCCCCAACGGCAGGGCGGCCAGTCGTGCGGTGCGGGTCATAGCCTTGCGCGGAAGATCGCTCACCCGGGGCCTCCCAATCCTGCCACCCCTCACGAAGGGCCTGCCGTGACCGGGGGACGGCGGCCACTAGGCCATTGTGCCCGCTCCCCGCTTGCACCCGGCCAGAGCCGGTCGAACAGCTTCGAGAACATCCCGGGACGCCCGTGCGGCGGCCGCGGGGCGGCGCTCACCGCCAGAAGCAGCCGCAGTCCAGGTGCGGGGGCAGCCGCAGCCGGCGGGCCATGCCGTCCGCCGCGGAGATCTCGAAGTACCCGTCGACGCTGAGCGGGCGGGTGCCGTCGAGGTGGAGCAGCACCTGCAGCGCGGCCAGGCCCGCCACCGCGGTGGCCAGCGCGCCGTCGCAGGCCGGCTCCGGCGGCCGGCCCGGCCCGTCGGCGGCGAGCTGGGCGAGCAGTTGGGGCCAGGCGCCGTCCTGCTCGGCCCGGGTCAGCGCCGCGCAGCCGCCGCAGGCCGAGGCGCCGGGCAGCACCAGCGGCCCGACCACGCCCAGGTGCTCGACCACCCCGGTGTAGAGGTGCGGCACCCCGGCCCGCAGCAGCGACCGGGCCGCCACCGCCGGACCGGCGAAGGCACCGCTGCCGTCCCGCGGGGCCAGCACCACCAGGTCCGGCACGGGCGCGGCCGGCTCCCGCACCGGCGCCGCCCGCGGACCGGCCCCGGCCGCCGCCCCGGCCGCCCGACCCAGCAGCTCGCGCGCCGCGCCCTGCCGGGAGCGGCCCAGCAGCTCGGGCCCGAAGCCGGCCGGGGAGCAGTCCGCCGGGCGGACCCGCCCCTCGTCCAGCACCGCCACTGCGCCCACCCCGCCGGCCGCCAGCGCCGCCGCGACCGCCGCGCCCACCCGCCCGGCCCCGCGCACCTCGACCCGGGCCCCGGCCCGGGCGGCGAGCACCGTGGCCCCCGCCCCGGGCGGCGGGTGGAGCAGCGAGAGCGAGGCCAGGTCCGGGGCGAGCAGCTCCCGCCGGCTGGGCGGCAGCGCGGCCAGTGCGCGCTGCACCGCCGCCGAGTCCTCCAGCAGGCCGTTGCGGGCCAGCTCGGCCAGGGCCTGGCGGACGTACGGCGGAGCCAGGCCGAGGCGGCCGGCGGCGGCCTCGACGGCGGCCGCGTCCCGCTCGCCGTCCAGCAGGGCGAGGAAGGCGCGGTACGGCTCGTCCGCCTCGGCGACCACCTGGGCCCGCCCGGGATCGGTGCCGAACTGCAGCGTGCGGGAGTCCCGCCAGGCCCGGGAGAGGGCGGGCTTGAGCAACGGGCGCTCGGCGGCGGAACCCGGATCGGGAGAACGCCCCGGAACACCGGGAGAACGCCCCGGAACACCGGGAGAACGCCCCGGAACCGAACTCTTCCCCGCGGACCGCCCGGGCTGCGCGGTCGGCATCGTCTGCGCGGTCGACATGGCGACTCCCTTTCCGTACGGTGCGCACCGCCGATTGCCGAATGACTCCGCCCGGCTCCGGTGCGTAATGACAGGGTGCCCCAGCTGCGGGAATTCGCCCACGGAGTTGTCCACAGGTGGCGGAGATCATCTGACCGGCATTCAGGTGACGCGCATTCCGGGAAGGTGAATGCCGATCACCGGGAAAAAGAAATCCGGCCCGGGCAGCGGACTTCTGTCAGTCCTACCGGGTAACGTCCTGTGCCATGGCTGCCGAACGGGATTCCAAGCCCTCGGCGTCGCCTCGGCGTGCCCGTGCAGCGGCCGGGTCGGGGTCCACGACGCCCGGGTACCGCACCGTGGACGAGCCGGGCGCGGCCCCGCTCCCGGGCGAGGCGCCGCGCGGCACCCACGGCCACGCCCCCGGCGGCCCGGTCGAGGTCCGCCGCAGTGCCCGCCGCAGCCGCACCGTCTCGGCCTACCGCGAGGGCGACCGCACGATCGTGCTGATCCCGGCCCGGATGTCGCTCGCCGAGGAGCAGCGCTGGGTGGCCCAGATGCTCGACCGGCTGGCCGCCCAGGAGAGCCGCCGCACCCTGGGCGACGACGCGCTGTTCGACCGGGCCCGCCGCCTCTCCGCCGACTACCTCGGCGGCCGGGCCCGGCCGGACCGGGTCCGCTGGGTGACCAACCAGAACTCCCGCTGGGGCTCCTGCACCCCGAGCGAACGCACCATCAGGCTCTCGCACCGCCTGCAGGGCATGCCCGAGTACGTGCTGGACTACGTGCTGCTGCACGAGCTGGCCCACCTGCTGGTGGCCGACCACGGCCCGCGGTTCTGGGCGCTGCTGGAGGCCTACCCGCGCACCGAGCGGGCCCGCGGCTACCTGGAGGGGGTCGCGGCGGCCGCCCGGTTGCCGCACGTCCCCGGCGCCCGCGGTCCCGAGGAACTGCCCGGCGGCGAGCCGGAGGTCTGCGGCTGAGGCCGGGCCGCGGTCGGCCCGGCCCGCCGCGGCGTCAGCCCGCCAGCTCCCGGGCCAGGCCCACCAGCCGGCGCACCGAGGCGTCGGTGAGCTCCGGCAGCTCGTCGTAGCCGAACCAGCGCAGGTCCAGCGACTCCTCGCTGATCAGCTCCCGGGCACCCGCCGGCGCCAGCGCCACGTACTGCACGTCCAGGTGGGTGTTGGCCGGCCGGTCCTTGCCGGTGCAGTGCACCTGGTGCCGGTCCAGCTTCACCGGCACCGGCCGCCCGGCCCCGCCCGCCGACAGCAGCGTCAGCCCGGCGATGCCGGACTCCTCCACCGCCTCGCGCAGCGCGGCCGCGCCCAGGGTGGCGTCCCCGGGCTCGCAGTGGCCGCCCATCTGCAGCCAGAGCCCGACCTTCGGGTGCAGGGTCAGCAGCACCCGGCGGCCGGCCGGGTCCACCACCAGCGCACTGGCCGTCAGGTGCGCGGGCAGGCAGGACTTGAACAGGCCGTCCTGACGGTCCGCCAGGTGGGCCAGGTAGTCGTCGCGCAGCCGCTGCTGGTCGGCCTCGCCGGGCTCCCAGTCGGTCAGGGCCGCGACGGCGTCCTCGTGCAGCGTGGTCATGAGGCGGGCTAGTCCTTGCCGTCGGAGTCGGAGTCGGAGTCGGAGTCGGAGTCGGTACCGGCATCGGAGTCGGCCGCGGACCCGGGCTCGGCCTCGGTGCCGGGGGCCGGGGCGGCGCCGGCCGCGGTGCCCCGGGAGCCCTGCGCCGCCTCGCCCAGCAGCTTGTCGATCGCGTCGAAGTCCAGCCCGCCCTCGACCGGCTCGCCGCTGCCGCGGTGCACGAAGCCGTCCGGGTCGTCCAGGTCGGTCGCGGCGGGCAGCATGTCGGGGTGCTGCCAGAGCGCGTCGCGCCCGTCGATGCCGCGCGCGTCGGCCAGCGAGGCCCACAGCCGGGAGGCGTCGCGCAGCCGGCGCGGCCGCAGCTCCAGGCCGACCAGGGTGGCGAAGGTCTGCTCGGCCGGGCCGCCGGTGGCCCGGCGCCGGCGCAGCGTCTCGCGCAGCGCGGAGGACTGCGGCAGGTGCGGCTCGGCGGCGGCGTGCACCACCGCGTCCACCCAGCCCTCGACCAGTGCCAGCGCCGTCTCCAGCCGGGCCAGCGCGGCCTTCTGCTCGGGGGTGTCCTCGGGCTGCAGCAGCCCGTTGCCCAGCGCCTCCTGGAGCGCCTCGGGGTTCTCCAGGTCGAGGCGGCCCATCAGCTCCTCCATCCGGGAGGTGTCCACCTTGATGCCGCGGGCGTAGGCCTCCACCGCGCCGAACAGGTGCGCCCGCAGCCACGGCACGTGCGAGAAGAGCCGCTGGTGGGCGGCCTCGCGCAGGGCCAGGTAGAGCCGCACCTCCTCGGCCGGGACGCTCAGCCCCTCGCCGAACTCGGCGATGTTCTGCGGCAGCAGCGCGGCCTTGCCGGCCGGGGCCAGCGGCAGCCCGACGTCGGTGGAGCCGAGCACCTCGGCGGCCAGCGCGCCGAGCGCCTGGCCGATCTGGGTGCCGAACATGGCCCCGCCCATCGAGCGCATCACGCCCATCAGCGGGCCGGCCATCGACTGCATCTCCTCGGGCAGCACGCCGCCCATGGCGTTGCCCACCCGCTCGGCCACCGGGTCGACCAGCTCCTGCCAGACCGGCAGGGTGGCCTCGATCCACTCGGCCCGGCTCCAGGCCACCGCGGTGGCGGAGGAGGAGGGGAACTCGGTCGCCGAGTCCAGCCAGAGCTCGGCCAGCCGGACCGCCTCGGCCACCGCCGAGCGCTCGGTCGCGCTGACCGAGCGGTCCTTGGCCCGCCCCTCCGGCTGCTCGGCCACCACGCTCTGCCGGGCGATGTCCTTGGCCAGCTGCCAGTTCACCGGGCCGCCGTCGAACGAGAGCATCTGGCCGAGCTGCTGGAACGCGGCGCCCAGGTCGTTCGGGTTGAGGCCGCCCATCATGGCCGCGAACGGGTTGTCCCCGCCCTGGCCGGGCGCGCCCGCCCCGAAGAGCGCGCCGAACGGATTGGCACCGCCGAAACCGAACGGCTGCTCCGGCCGGTCGCCGGCGGGCTCGTCCTTCTTGCCGCCCTGGTCCTTGCCCTCCTCGGGCTCCTCGGGCGGGACACCGAATCCGAAGGGGAGGTCGCTCACGGGTTCCTCGATCTGGTCGGCCGTCACGCTGGTCGGGTGGCGGGAAAAGCACGTCAGGGACAGCGGACGAGCGGGCAAGCCCGCGCCGGGTGCACCGCCGGACCCTCACCTCGGGCAGGATGGACGGTGCGTGACACTCGTACGTACGCACATAAGCTAACCGTGGAGGATCGCCGGTGAGTTCCCCGCCTTCGGACGTTCGCTCTGGGCTGACCGGTGGCGAGGAGGCCCAGGTGGCGCCCGGGTCCGCGCCCCCAGCCTACGGCGGTCGACCGCTGACCGTCGCCGTCACCGGGGCGGCCGGCGTGCTCGGCGCGCGGCTGGTGGCCCGCCTGGTGCACAGCCCGGGGGTGCGCAAGGTGCTGGCGATCGACGACCGGCGCGGCGAGACGCCCGGCGTGCAGTGGCGGGTGCTGGACGTGCGCGACCCCGCGGTGGCCGAGCGGCTGCGCGGGGCGGACGTGGTGGTGCACCTGGCGATGGACTTCGGCATGGAGGCCGATCCGCGCACCCGGAGCGCCTACAACGTGCGCGGCGCCCAGACCGTGGTCACGGCGGCCGCGGCGGCGGGGGTGCCCCGGGTGGTGCTCTGCACCTCGGCGATGGTCTACGGCGCGCTGCCGGACAACGAGGTGCCGCTGGCCGAGGACTCCGAGCTGCGGGCCACCGAGGAGGCCAGCCTGGTCGGCGACCTGCTGGAGATCGAGCGGCTGGCCCGGCGGGCGCCGCGCGCCCACCCCGGGCTGCAGGTCACCGTGCTGCGCCCGGCCGTGGTGGTCGGCCCCGGGGTGGACACCGTGCTGACCCGGCACTTCGAGGCGCCCCGGCTGCTGGTGGTGGCCGGCTCGCGCCCCTGCTGGCAGTTCTGCCACGTGGACGACCTGGCCGCCGCACTGGAGTACGCGGCGCTCGGCCTGGTCGAGGGCGAGGTCACGGTGGGCTGCGACGGCTGGCTGGAGCAGGAGGAGGTGGAGGAGCTCTCCGGGATCCGCCGGATGGAGCTGCCCGCCGCGCTGGCGCTGGGCACCGCGGCCCGGCTGCACCGGCTCGGGCTCACCCCGGCCCCGGCCGGGGACCTGGCGTACACCATGTACCCGTGGGTGGTCTCCGGCAGCCGGCTGCACGAGGCGGGCTGGCGGCCGGCGTACGGCAACGAGGAGGTGCTGGCCGAGCTGCTGTCCCAGGTGGCGGGCAAGCACGCGGTGGCCGGGCGCCGCCTGGGCGGCAAGGAGGCCGCCACCAGCCTCGGCGCGGCGGGGGCCACGGTGGCGCTGGTCGGCACCGCGGCGCTGGTGCGCCGGGCCCGCAAGCGCCGACGGATCTGAGCCCGGGCCCGCCGGGCTTGGACACTTCGACAATTGCCCCCGCGGCCCGCGGATGGCGGATCATTGGAGCATGTCCGAGAACCACGACCCCATCCGCCTGCTCGCGATCCGCGAGACCCCGCTCTCGCTGGACGAGGTGTACGCGGCGGTCGGCGACGACGCGGCCGGCGGCACCACGCTCTTCGTCGGCACGGTCCGCGACCACGACGGCGGCAAGTCGGTGACCGCGCTGGAGTACAGCTGCCACCCCAGCGCGGAGCAGGAGATGCGCCGGATCGCGGAGAAGGTGGTCGCCGACCACCCGGTCCGGGCGCTGGCCGCCGTGCACCGGGTCGGCCGGCTGGAGATCGGCGACAAGGCCGTGATCGTCGCGGTCTCCTGCCCGCACCGCGGCGAGGCCTTCGCCGCCGCCCGGAAGCTGATCGACGACCTCAAGCACGAGGTGCCGATCTGGAAGCACCAGCTCTTCTCCGACGGCGAGGAGGAGTGGGTCGGCGCGGGCTCCTGCTGAGCGCCCGTCAGGCCCCCGGCCCGTTCGGCCCAACCGGTCGTACGAATGCGCCCGCCGGGTGGCGGCGGCTGACCCGCCGTAACCCGGATGGCCTCGGCGCCGTTCTCCTCCCGGGCGGCTAATGTGCTGATAGGCACGACGAGCTGGGAGGACGGACATGGCAGTGCTGGCGTGGTTGGGGATCCCCGTCGTCGCGGGTGTGGTCGCCGTCCTGTGGGCGACCTGGGCCGCCCGGCCGCCGAAGGCCACCGGTGACGGTGCCTCGCTGGCCGAGCACCAGCGGTTCACGGCCGCGATGGAGCGCAGCACCGGCGGCCCCCGGGTGCCGGACGGCCAACGGCGCTGAGCCCGCTCCCGGCAGCCGGACGGTCTGACCCGGCGGGCGCGTCGCGGGGGTGGTCCCGTACTGTCGTGGCATGCCACGCCGCTCTGCGACGATGCTCGCCGCGACCCTGACGCTCATAGCGCTGCTCTGTGTCTCCGTGCTGCTGCCGGTGCCGTACACCCAGCTGAGCCCGGGCCCGACGTACAACACGCTGGGCGCGCAGGACAAGAGCGGCACCCCGGTGATCAGCATCACCGGGACCCAGACCTACCCGACCAGCGGTCACCTGAACATGACCACGGTCCAGGTCACCGGGGCCAACTACGAGCCGAGCCTGGTCTCGGTGGTGGTCGGCTGGCTGCGCAACGACCAGTTGGTGGTGCCGCACGACACCATCTACCCCAAGGGCGAGACCGAGCAGCAGTCCGAGCAGCAGAACGCCGAGGACTTCGCCAACTCCCAGGACAGCGCCAAGACGGCCGCGCTCACCCAGCTCGGCTACAAGGTCGGCAGCAAGGTGATCGTCTCCAGCGTGGTGGCCGGTGCCCCCGCCGACGGCAAGCTGCACGCCGGTGACGAGATCCTGGCGGTGGACGGCACCCAGGTCACCGCGGACACCCAGGTGGCCCCGCTGGTGGCCAAGAAGAAGCCCGGCGACACCGTGGTCTTCACCGTGGTGCCCAAGGACGGCTCGGCGCAGAAGGACGTGCCGGTGGTCACCGCCAAGGCCCCCGACGCCGACCGGGCGATGGTCGGCATCCTGCCCGGCACCACGCACACCTTCCCGTTCACCATCGACATCGGCCTGCAGGACGTCGGCGGGCCGAGCGCCGGCCTGATGTTCGCGCTGGGCATCGTGGACAAGCTGACCCCCACCGACCTGACCGGCGGCAAGTTCGTGGCCGGCACCGGGACCATCGACGACGACGGCAAGGTCGGCCCGATCGGCGGCATCTCGATGAAGGTGATCGCCGCCCGCGAGGCCGGCGCCCGCTACTTCTTCACCCCGAGCGAGAACTGCGACGAGGCCGCCCGGGACACCCCGTCGGGACTGCGGCTGATCAAGGTGGACAACCTGGACGGCGCGATCAAGGCGCTGGCCCAGGTCCGGGCCGGACAGGACTCGGCACTGCCGTCCTGCCCGGCGCACTGACGGGCGGTCATCGGCCGGCGGTCAGGCGAACGTCGCCAGCAGCGCCCGGGTCAGCCCCGGCACCAGGTCGGGGCCGGTCAGCACCTCCCGGGCCAGGTCCTTCTCGCGCAGTCGCAGGGCGGTCTCCTTCTTGCCGTCGCGCAGTACCGCGGCGGTGATCCGGACCTCCTGGCGGCGTGGGTGGTTGGCCACCCACTCGGCGATCTGCGCCTCGTTGGCGTTGGCCGGCCGGCTCTTCTCGGCGCCCGGCGGAAGCATCAGCCGCTCCACCACCAGCGCGCACCCGGTCACCGCGTCCGGCCAGGCGATGGTGCCGAGGAACTCGTCCAGCGCCATGCCGCTCGGCAGTTCGTCCTGCAGGACCGGGGTGAGCTCGCCCTCCGGGGCGTCCTGCAGCCCGAGCTGCTTGGCCACCTTGGGGTCGGAGCGGCGCAGTCGGGCGCTGTCGACCAGGGCGAACAGGCGGGCGGGCTGGTCCCAGCCGAGGCCGGCGGAGTACTCGTCGATCTCCAGGGCGGCGCGGGTGAGCGGCGAGGCGGCCGGCGGCAGGCCGGCGGCGGTGTCAGGTGCTTCGGACATGGCCCCATCCTCACACGTCCCGGCCGGGTGCGGCCGCGTGCGGGCCCGGGCGCGCGGGGGGTGGCTGGGAACTGGGTGGGCGGACGGTTAAGTTGCTCTGGTGGGCCGCCGGTCCACCGGCGCCCCGCGCCGCCCGCCGCCACACCAGCAGAGGTGCCGCCTTGGTCTTCCAGATGCCCGACCGCGAAGGTCCGGCGTACCGTCCGAGGGTCGGTCCGCCCTCGCGCCGCGCGAGGGTGCTGCTGCTGACCCTGGGCGTGCTGGCGCTGCTCTTCCTGGCCTTCGTGCTGTTCGCGGGGTTCTGGACGGACTGGCTCTGGTTCAAGTCGGTGCACTACTCCGGGGTGTTCAGCACCCAGTTGTGGACCAAGGCCGGCCTGTTCGCGGTGTTCGGGCTGCTGATGGCGGTGGCCACCGGGGCGAACGTGTGGCTGGCGTACCGGCTGCGGCCGCCGCTGTCGGCGATGTCGGTGGAGCAGCAGAGCCTGGACCGCTACCGGATGGGCATCGCACCGTTCCGCAGGTGGCTGCTGGTCGGCGTCTCGCTGCTGGTGGGCCTGGTCGCGGGTGCCGCGGCGGCCGGGCAGTGGCGGCTGTGGCTGCTGTGGACCAACGCCACCCAGTTCGGGGTGAAGGACAGTCAGTTCCACCTGGACGTGGCCTTCTACGCCTTCGACCTGCCCTGGTACGAGTTCCTGCTCGGCTTCGCGTTCAGCGCGGTGGTGGTCTCGCTGATCGCCGCGCTGCTGGTGCACTACCTGTACGGGGGCCTGCGGCTGCAGGGGCCCGGGCGGCGGGCCAGCGCCGGGGCGCAGGGCCACCTGGCCGTGCTGCTGGGCGTGTTCGTGCTGCTCAAGGCGGTGGCGTACTGGCTGGACCGGTACGCGCTGGCGGTGAAGACCGGCGCCTACAAGGGCGTCAGCGGCTACACCGGGCTGCGCTTCGTCGACGCCAACGCCTACCTGCCGGCCAAGACCATCCTGTTCTGCGTGGCGCTGATCTGTGCGGTGCTCTTCTTCCTCACCCCGGTGCGGCGCACCTGGGCCCCGGCGCTGATCGGCTTCGGCCTGATGGCGCTGTCGGCGGTGCTGATCGGCGGGCTCTACCCCGCGATCGTGCAGCAGTTCCAGGTCAAGCCGAACGAGCAGGCCAAGGAGGCGCCGTACCTGAAGAAGAACATCGACGCGACCCGGCAGGCCTACGGGATCGCGGACAGCCAGACCCAGCAGTACACCCCCAACGGCTCCACCGACGCCGCCACCCTGGGCCCGGACGCGCAGACCATCGCGGCCATCCGGATGCTGGACCCGAACATCGTCTCGCCCACCTTCCAGCAGGTCGAGCAGCAGCGCTCGTACTACGGCTTCCCGAGCACCCTGGACGTGGACCGGTACAGCACCCCGCAGGGCGTGCAGGACACCGTGATCGGCCTGCGCGAGCTGGACCTCGGCGGGGTGCAGCAGCGCAACTGGATCAACGACCACTTCAAGTACACCCACGGCTACGGCACCGTCTCGGCCAAGGGCAACCAGGTCAACGACAAGGGCCAGCCGGTCTTCACCGAGTCCGGCCTGCCCGCCACCGGGAGCCTGGGCGACTACGAGCAGCGGATCTACTACGGCGAGAACACCGGCACCTACTCGATCGTCGGCGGCACCAACCAGGAGATCGACTACACCGCGGACGGAGGTGACAAGACCTACCAGTACCAGGGCGGCAGCGGCGTCTCGCTGAACAACCCGATCACCCGGGCCGCCTACGCGGTCAAGTTCAGCGAGCCGCAGATCCTCTACTCCGGCGCGATCGCCAACGGCGCCCGGGTGCTCTACGACCGCACGCCCAAGGAGCGGGTGGAGAAGGTCGCCCCCTGGCTGGCGATCGACGGCGACCCGTACCCGGTGGTGGAGAACGGCCGGGTGGTCTGGGTGCTGGACGGCTACACCACCTCGGACGGCTACCCGTTCTCGTCCAAGACCCAGCTGGGCGACGCCACCAAGGACTCGCTGTCCAACCAGCGCGGCGAGGTGCTGACCGCGGCCGACGACGTCAACTACATCCGCAACTCGGTCAAGGCCACGGTGGACGCCTACACCGGCGAGGTGACGCTCTACCAGTGGGACGACCAGGACCCGGTGCTGAAGACCTGGATGAAGGCCTTCCCCGGCACGGTCCAGCCGCGCGGCGCGATCCCGGCCGGCCTGCTGCCGCACCTGCGCTACCCGCAGGACCTGTTCAAGGTGCAGCGCGACCTGCTGGGCATGTACCACATGACCGACCCGAACTCGTTCTTCAACGGGACGGACATCTGGCAGGTGCCGGTCGACCCGACCAACGACCGCGGCCAGACCCAGCCGCCGTACTACCTGACCCTGCGGATGCCGGACCAGCCCGCCGCGACCTTCTCGCTGACCACCACCTTCGTGCCCGGCGCGCGGGACAACCTGGCGGCGTTCATGGCGGTGGACGCTGACCCGGGGCCGGACTACGGGAAGATCCGGATCCTCAAGGTGCCCAGCGACAGCAAGACGCTCGGCCCCAAGCTGGTCCAGTCGCAGTTCAACTCCAACCCGGCGGTGGCCAACCAGCTGACCCTGCTGAAGAGCGGCAGCGACTCCGACCTGGAGTACGGCAACCTGCTCACGCTGCCGGTGGGCGGCGGCTTCCTCAACGTGGAGCCGGTCTACGTCAAGGGGCGCGGGGCGAACTACCCCGTGCTGCAGAAGGTGCTGGCGGTCTACGGCAACGACAAGGTGGCCTTCGAGAACACCCTGGGGCAGGCGCTGACCAGCGTGCTGGGCTCGGCGCCCGGGGCCACCGGGACGGCCGGGCTGATCCGCTTGTTGACCAGCTCGTTGGTGGCGTTCTGCAGCTCGGTGTCGAAGGCCGTCTGCAGGTCCGGGTAGGTGAAGTTGAAC
>NZ_JBHYKG010000255.1:0-12720 GCF_042741245.1 Kitasatospora sp. NPDC058965 | reverse complement strand
ATGCGGATCCGCTGACCGGCCTTGAGCGTGGTGCCGGGCGGGAAGGTGAAGTTCTGGCCCGGGTCGTCGGCGTAGAGGAGCCAGCCGGAGATGTCCGCGTGTGCTGTGCCGCGGTTGACGATCTCGACGTACTCGTCGGCTTGGGTGTACTTGACTCCGCCCTTGTGGCGGACGTTGGCGATCACCACGTCCGGGACGCCGACGCGCGAGAGCGAGGCGACGATGTCGGCGCTGTTGGAGCCGTTCTCGGGGCTGAGGAACTTGTTGACGATCTGGCCGTTGCGCTTGAAGCCGGTGATCACGGCGGCGTACTCCTCACCGTCGATGATCACGGTCTCCGGGGACACCCGCGTGGACAAATCGACTTCGTCGTCCGGTGTCGGGCCGTCATTGGGCGTCTCGAAGTGGTGGAACCGGAAGCTGAAGTTGCGGTCCGTGGCGTCGTCCTCGAACCGGATGTGTACCACGAGGTCGACATCGAACCGGTCGACGCCACCGCCGAATATGGGGAAGTTCTGGTGGGTGAAGGTGCCCAGCGTCACCTCCGAACCGTCGGCCGTCGCCTCGACCGTGCTGCCGGAGAACGCATAGCCGCTCTTCCCGCCCCCGCCCCCGGCCGGCGTGCCCCAGGAGACGTGGCCGGTGTTCAGCCCCGAGACGCCCGGCGGGGCCGGGGTGACGGCCGTCCAGGTCCCTGACGTCGTGATCTTCGACATGCCTCAGCAACTCCTCGGTTCAGTGACGTCGCATCAGGGTCCACCGCTTGCCCGCGATGGCTGTCACCCGCTGCCGGGCACCGTCGTCTCGCGGGACCGACTCTCGAATATCCTACGTACACCATCAGTCGCCAGTGGTCACGATGCGCAATCGGGCGTGTTGCCCAGTCAGTCGCGCCCGCAGGCCCGCGCAGAAGTCGTTGTTGGCGGCCGCTGGATCAGCAGGGACATGGCTGGACGCGGGCAGCATTGCGATTGGTGCCGCGGGTCTGCGGCGGAGTCGGGTTCAGCGGCCGTCAAGCGTCGGCCGGGGAGGGTGGTCCCCGTCGCCAGTGAACGCCCCAATCAACGCGGCGGGAGCGCACACATCGGAGATGGGGATAGTAGGGCAGGCCCTCATACTCGTGCCGGACCGACGCCACGCGCGGGCACGAACGCGAGGCGAGCCCCGGGAACCTTCATCCGCCGGGCGACGGACGGGGCAGTGGAACTTGCCGCCGACTCGCCCGGCCATCACAGTCACCCCTTCGATCATCCCTCGCCGGCGAAGCTGACAACGGTGTCGGCGTACGATTCAATGTGTTAGCCAGGTACGAGTGAATGGGTGCTGTCGCAGATGTTGTGACGCGGCGTCGGATTGATCGTTTGTCTGAGACACGCTCCCCTAGCGGGTCTGCCGATGTTGATCGTGCTGCTGATCCCACAAGTCCGTCACATTCCGGTTCTGCGTCGGCTGGTGGTACGTGCCGCAGAGGTTCTCGCCCGGCATCCGAGGTCACAACTCGTCCGCAAGCTCGGGGTTGCGATTACAAAGGACACCAGCCGACAAATCGCACCTTGACCATTCTCGGACCACCATGGGATTGCCTCCTTTTGGCGACTCTGCGCCTTGGCGCAGAGACCCGGATCACGCCGCCAGCCCACTGCTGGCCGCCACTGCGGTGGCCGGTCCGGCGGCGTGCGCCAGTGATGCCAGGAGCGCAGGGGGCAGGTGCTGCCGTGGGAGTGCCATCGACCTGCTGGCTGATGCCCATCCCTCCTCTCGGCGGGGTAGACGATTTGCGATGGAGCCGTTCGGCGGAATTAGAGCTGGTTCGACAACGAACCTGCGATTCGCACACGAGCGGCAACGTGGTTGGCGCGCATCCTCGGAGTACTCCACTACCCGTTCCCGCTTCGGAGCTGCCATGCCACCGCCTGCCGACCCGCACCAGCCCCGCGACCGGTGGGGTGGGTGGCGGATCGCTCTCGCGGTCGCCGCAGCGACGTTGTTTGTGGTCGCAGGAGGCGCGGCGGCGGGGATCGACGGGCCGGTGCACGAGGTGCTCCAGCACGGCGGCCGGCTCGCCGTCGTGCTGGGCTGCTCGGTGGTCGGCCTGGCCCTGGTGGCCTGGCTGCTGCTGCGACCGACGCCCGCCAAGCCGTCCTCGCTGGGCTGGTTCAGCGCGGCCGTGAGCGCGCTCTGCCTGCTCGCGACCGTGTTCGTCTGGGTGTCGGTCGCCGCCGACGACACCGTCACCGGCGCGCCCGGCACCGTGGTCACCTCCCAGCCCCAGACCACCGACTACCTGCGCTCCGAGCAGCGCGACGGCATGCAGCAGATCCCCACCGGCGTGATGATCCAGACCGCCCAGTTCACCGACGCCAACAACGTCCGCCTCACCGGCTACCTCTGGCAGCGCCTGCCCGCCTCCGCCGACACCAAGACCGCCGCCGTCGAACTGCCCGCCGCCATCGACGGCCCCGGCGTCGGCGAACAGGTCTACCTCCACCCCAACAGCGACGGCTCCCAGACCGTCGGCTGGAAGCTGCGCACTACCCTGCGCGAGACCTTCGACTACAGCCACTACCCGCTCGACAGCCAGGTCATCTGGGCGACCATGTGGGCCAAGACCCCCGGCACCGTCCTGGTCCCCGACTTCGCCGCCTACCCGCCCTGGGACCCAGCGCAAAACCTCGGCCTCTACACCGGCATGGTCACCGGCGAGTGGAACCCCCACTTCACCGCCTTCTCCATGGGCGAGTCCACCACCCGCACCACCCTCGGCAACCCGGGCGCCACGCCCGACTCGACCATCGCCGCCATGCACTTCTCCACCGGCATCACCCGCGAGTTCCTCAGCCCACTGCTCGACCGCCTGATCCCGCTCATCGTGATCACCCTGCTGGTCTTCGCCTCGCTGTTCGTCGTCACCATGGACTCCGACCGCCGCTCCCTGGCCGGCTTCTCCACCTGGACGGTCATCGGCTTCTGCGGCGCCATGATGCTCGTCGTCGCCGTCCAGCACAGCTCGCTGCGCTCCACCACCGGCTCCACCGGCATCGTCTACGCCGAGTACTTCTACTTCATCCTCTACCTGGTCATCGCCCTGGTCGCCCTCAACGTCGTCGAGTACACCTCCACCAAACGGCTGCGATTCCTCGAATGGAACGGCAACCTGGCCGCCCGCCTGCTCTACTGGCCGCTCGTCACCACGCTGCTGCTCGGCACCACGGTCGCCGTTTTCCTGCTGTGACCCGCGCGCTGCCGCGCCTGCCCCGGTTGACCGAGGCAGGCGCGGTCGAGCTGATGGAGCGTCAGTTCGCCAGGCTGAAGTCTCCGCCGACCGGCGCTGCGACCTTGTCGACACCGACCAGCGGGGTGAGGGTGGTCACCGGCACGGCGCTCGGGTCGGTGGTGCCGTTCCCGAGTTGGCCGGAGCCGTTGGCACCCCAGGAGCGGACGGTGTTGTCGCCGAGCAGGGCGATGGTGTGCTCACGGCCACCGGCCACCGCCTGGACGCCCTTGATGCCCGTGACGGGAACGGGGGTGATGCGGTAGTCCGTCGTGCCGTCGCCGATCTGGCCGGAGGTGTTCTGGCCCCAGGCCTTGAGGCGGTTGTCGCTGTCGGTGACGGCCATGCTGTGGTTGCAGCCCGCCGCGATCTGGGAGACCCCACCGAGCCAGATGCCCTGGGTGTCGACCGGGGTGTACCGGTTGATGGTGCTGTTGTCGCCGAGCTGGCCGGTGGCGTTGTAGCCCCAAGCCTTGATCGAGTTGCCACTGGTCGGCTTGGTGCCGCCACCGCTGGCCGGGCCGATCAGGGCGAGGTTGTGGTTGCAACCCGCCACGATCTTGCTGACCCCGGTCAGGTTGACCACCTGCGAGGGGACGTTGCGGCTGGCCGAAGTTCCGTCACCGAGCTGGCCGTTGATGTTGTAGCCCCAGGCCCACACCGTGCCGTCCTCGCGCAGGGCCAGGCTGTGCTCCGAGCCCGCGGCGATCGCGATCACCTTGTTGAGGCCCTCGACCCGGACCGGGACGCTGCTGTCGGCGTTGGTGCCGTTGCCGAGCTGCCCGTAGTTGTTGTGCCCCCAGGCCACCACAGTCTGGTCGCCCAGCAGGGCCAGGCTGTGGGAGCCACCGGCGGCGACGTCGCGAGCGTCGCCGAGGCCCGCCACCAGGCCGGGTGTGTTGTGGCCGAAGACCGTGCCGTCACCGAGCTGACCGTAGGTGTTGGCGCCCCAGGACAGCACGGTGTGGTCGGTCAGCAGCGCCAGCCCGTGCCCGTTCGTGGGTCCGGCCCCGCCGGCAGCGATCTTGGTCACCTCGGCGCTGGTCAGCCCGGTCACCGAGGTGGCCGAGGTGCGGAAGTCGGTCCAGGTGCCGTCACCGAGCTGGCCGGAGCGGTTGTTGCCCCAGGCCTTGAGCCGCTTCTCCTGGGCTTGGGCGCTGCCGACCGGCATCGCCACCAGGCCGAGCACTGTCAGGGCCGCGGCGATCGCCGAACACAGGCGTGTAGTGCGGAAGTTCGTCATGTGATGCCTTCCTGTGGTGAGGGAGGGTCAGCGCGCCAGGCTGAAGTTGCCGTTCGAGGGCGCAGCGACGATGGAGAGGTTGCCGGACTTGGCCAGCACCTGGACCGGAGTCGGGCTCTGGGCGAGGGTGCCGTTCCCGAGCTGGCCGGCGGCGTTGTCGCCCCAGGCCTGGACGGTGCCGTCGCCGAGTACGGCCAGGTTGTGGTTGGCGCCGGAGGCGACGGCGAGCACACCGGTCAGGCCGACGAGGGGCACGCTGGTGGCGCGCTGGGTGAGGGTCCCGTCACCGACTTGACCGTTGGCGTTGTTGCCCCAGCCGCGCAGGGTGTGGTCCTTGAGGAGCGCGATGCTGTGCGTGGCACCTGCCGAGAGCGCGGTGACGTTCTTGAGCTCCAGAACCGGCACCGGGTAGGGCTTGGTGATCGTGGAGTCGTCGCCCAGCTGGCCCTTGTCGTTCTTGCCCCAGGCCATCACGGTGTCGTCCGCGAGCAGTGCCAGGGCATGGTTGGCGCCGGTCGCGATGCCCTTGACGGTGCTCAGTTCCGGTACGGCGAGGGCGGTGGTGCGGGGGGTCTTGGCGTCGGGGACGAAGGTGGTGGGCACGGGGTCGGTGGACTTTGCCGGCTTCGGGGTGGTACCGAGCTGGCCGTCCTTGTTGTTGCCCCAGGTCTTCACCGTCCCGTCCTTCAGCAGGGCCATGCTGAAGGTGTCACCCGCGGCGATCGCCTTGACGTCGTCGAGCCCGGCCACAGTCACCGGGAGCTTGGCATCGACCACGGTGCCGTCGCCCAGCTCGCCCTCCTTGTTGTTGCCCCAGGCCCGGACCGTGCCGTCCTTCAGCAGCGCCAGGGCGTGCGAGCCACCGGCCGCGATCGCCTCCACCCCGCCCAGGCCCGCCACCAGTCCCGGCACGGCGGAGTCGTCGGCAGTGCCGTTGCCGAGCTGGCCCTTGTCGTTCTTGCCCCATGCCTCGACGGTGCCGTTGGCGAGCAGGGTCAGCGCGAAGCCATTGGTGCCGGTGCCGCCGGCGGCGATGGTGGTGATCTCGACCCCCGACATGCCGATCACGGAGATCGGGGTCTGCCGGTTGACCTTCGTGCCGTCGCCCAGCTGACCGGAGGCGTTCTGTCCCCAGGAGCGCACCCGCAGGTCGTAGGCGGAGGCGGTGGAGCTGGGCAGCGCGACGGCGCCCACCAGAGCCAGGCCCGCGACCAGCGCGGGCAAGGCGGTGGCGGGCAGGGGGCGGAACTTGGGGCGAAGGAGGCGCATCTCAATCCTCACGGTCGGGGGTGTCGGGTGGTGGGCGGGCTCGCCCGGGCCGAGCCCGGCCGGGCAACCGGCTCCGGGTGTGCGGTGCAGCGGCGACGGGCGCCGCTCGGCCGTCCGGCCGCCGGTTCGGGCTGCGCGGGCGGCGCAGGCACGAGGGCTGGGCAGCCGAAAGGCAGATCGACCGCATGCATGCCCAATGAACCGAACGACCGTGCGTTTTCGAACGGCTTTCCACACCGTTGGTCGACCGGGATCGTTCGTCATCGCCCTATCGGCCCGCCAGCGGTTGCGGACCGTGATCAAAGCCCGAGAGCATGGCGACTGGGACTGACCCCTCATCAGTTCACGAACGCACAAGTGCCGGTTATCTCGGACAACTTCGTGGGGAGACACCGTGATGCGCATCCAGCTCGCCAGACTGCTGGCCGTCACCTTCAGTAGCGCCCTCGCCATCGCGGCGGCGACGCCGGCAGGGGCGGAGGACACCGAAGCGGTGGTGGTGGTGAACGGGACGTTCTCCGCGCCGACGGTGCCCAGCGGCAAGGAGTGGGAGGCGGGTATCGACGGCTGGACCGGCGGCGGCCGCGTCTCGGCGACCCGTGCCGCGCACCGGCTGGGGCTCCAGGCCGCCTACCTCCAGACAGCCGGCGTCAGCACCCGACTGCGGGGCGTCCAAGCCGGCGCCACGGTCACTCTCAGCTGGGACGACAGCCCCGACACCTGCGCGAAGGCAGGAGGCGGCGACCGAACCTACACCGTGTCGGCCACGGGCGGTCCGCCACTCAGCCTGACCACCAATCCGCCGGCCTCGAGCACGAATTGGTTCATCGGCAGGACCTACTCCTTCACCGCCGCCGAGGACGCTCCGCAGATCACGTTCACCTCGACCTCCAACCCCACCGCCTGCCCAGCACTGATCGCCAACGTTGCCGCCAAGCAGACCGCACCTCCCCCGAAGCAGAACGACCCCTGCGCGGGAGGATCGGCGAGCAGCCAGCAGTGCAAGGACATCGCCGGGGACAAGGAGAAAATCGACAAGTGCCCCGCCACCAGTAAGGAGTGCCTGGCGAGCGTGGCGGGTGACGGCAAGGCCGAGAAGGACGGGATCGCCAAGGAGACCCAGGCCGTCGACGACTTCGGCAAGGTCCCGCGCGAGCAGGACCCGAACACCGCAGCCGCGGCGCTCTGCGCGCTGCCCGACGCCCTGACCTCCGACGTCCAACCCGGCCAGGCTCCCGTTCCGCCGAGCAACTGGTGGTACTGCTGATGAGGCGTCGACTTCTGTGCCCCGCACTGGCAGCCGGCCTGGCCCTGGTCACCGTCCCACCGGCCCAGGCCGCCGACACCGTGGACGCGGCCGTACCCAACGGCACCTTCGCGCAGCCCGTCGCCCCGGACAATGGCACCGCCTCCGGGCACGCCGACTGGTCGCCGGACAACAACTCCGGCGCCGTCTTCGGGAAGACCCTCGCCCAGCACCCGCTCGGCTACCAGGCCGCCACCCTCAACTGGAACGGCGCCGCGCTCTCGCTGCGCACCCGCCTGTGGGGCGTGAAGGCCGGCTCGGCCGTCACCCTCACCTGGGACGACAGCCCGGGGGTGTACCGGCAGTGCACCGCCGAGCAGGTGAAGAACGGCCAGGCCTACAACGTCTCCCTCGTCGCCCCAGGGCCCGTCCAGGACCCGCAGATCACCACCAAGGGCACCGACACCGTCGGCACCGCCGCCTGGACCACCGGCCGGACCTTCGCGTTCACCGCGACCGAGGACAATCCCATGGTCTCCTTCGACTCCCAGGAGCACCGCGACTCGCCCTCCTGCGGCCCTCTGATCACCAACGTGACCGCGAAGCAGACCCCCGCCCCGGTCGACCAGAAGGTCACCAAGGAACAACTGCCCGGTCCCAAGGCCTACAAGGGCAACGACCCGCTGGAGCCCGGCGTCGCGGTGGACGACTGCGAGGGATCGGCCAGCAACTGCACCTTCACCGTGGACAACCGGTACTCCTACCGGTACTACGGCCAGACCCGGATCGTCGGCGAGGTCTACATCAACTGCAGCCGCAACGCGGTGGTCGACGACCGGAAGATCGAGGTCACCGAGCCCCCGTACGACAGCCTCACCCAGTACTACGCCCTCAAGGGCACCCCGCTGGTCCCCAGCCGCTCCGACCTCTCCCAGAGCCGCCCCAACCTGGCCGCCCAGGCCGCTGCCGGATACGCGGCCGGCGGTGGCAACGCGGCCGCAGTCTCCACCAGCAACCCGCTCTCCTGGAGCCGGACCAGTACCAAGGCCCTCAACCCCACCATCCAGCCGGGCGAGGTGAGTTGGATCGAGGTGCAGCCCGCCCGCGAGCGCGTGGTCGGCACCTTCAGCAACCCCCGCAACAGCTACCGCCTGGACGCCACCTTCGACCTGCCGGCCGTCGCCCTCCCGGACCGCTACTACCAGCGCACCGGCCCACTCACCGAAACCGAGCTCCAGCGCTGCGGCTCCGGCCGACCGAGCGCCGACACCCCGGACAACGGCGCCAACCCGGACAAGCGCCTGCTCGCCCTGGACAGCCCGCCCGGCGGGGTGCGGACGCACACGGTACCGCTCAACCCGTAAGCCGCCAGAACGACTTGG
Organism: Kitasatospora sp. NPDC058965; assembly: GCF_042741245.1. NCBI lineage: Bacteria > Bacillati > Actinomycetota > Actinomycetes > Kitasatosporales > Streptomycetaceae > Kitasatospora > Kitasatospora sp. NPDC058965. The sequence goes on along the minus strand of NZ_JBHYKG010000255.1, from coordinate 4,309 downwards.
CCGCCTGCCCGGAAGTCCGGGCAGGCGGCCAAGCCGCGCATCACGTCATCGGCTCCCAGGTCCGGGCGGGCGTCAGCCGGTACTGGTGCCCACCCCCGACCTTGCTCGGCGGGACTTCGATCAGGGCGTTGGCGGCGGCCTTGGTCGGCCTCAGACTCAAGCAGGCAGACCTGTTGGTGAAGGTCTGGGCGACGACCGTGCTGACGTTCACGCTGGACGGGCTGTCCACCACGACGCCCTTGATCAGCTTGGACGTACCTTCGACCAACAGGTCGCCCACGGTGCGCGTCATCGCGTTCAGCACGCCGAACTGCAGCTGGTCGCCCGCGTTCACGGTGAACTTCACCTCGGTGACCTCAGTGCTGGTGCGCTGCCACTGGTGCGAGTAGCTGGCCTGGTAAGCGAGTTGGAAGGAGGCGCTGGCGGTCAGCTTGAGCTGCGCGGCGCCCGACACCGAGCCGGCCACGGCCACCGAGCCTCCGTTGGTGGCCTGGGTGGCCGGGCCCTTGTCCTTGGGCGAGGTCCAGTCGGTGTGGCTGGTGCCGCTGGTGTTGGTGACGCCCACACTGCCGTTGACGGCCGTGGTGTTGTCGATGGTGCCCGCGATGGTGGCGCTGCCGGAGATCTCGCCCGCGATGTTGTCGGTGGTGGTCGAGGTCAGCGTCACCGTGCGGGTGACGGTGATCGGCTCGTCGGTGCAGTTGATCGCTCCGTTGCCGACCGAGGCCACCGCCGTGGTGAACTCCCGTGACAGGCCCGGAACCACCCGGAACGAGCACCCGTAGCTCTCGCCGCAGCCGCGCGCGAGCGCGGGGGCGTCCGCGAGCGGGGTGTCACCGTCGAAGGCCTGCGCGGCAGCCGTCTCCGGAGCGGCGTCCTCCGCGAAGGCGGGCCCGGCCGGAAGCGCCAGGGCGATCAGGGCGGCCGTCGCCGCCCGGCGCCTCACTGCTGCTCCCAGGTGCCCTGCGGGGTGAGCACGTACACCGCGTCCGGCACCCGGCCGGAGCCCTCCGGCGGGGCCTCGACGAGCCCGGGGAGCGACCGCAGCGAGAGGCACTTGTCCTTGTTGGAGAAGGTCTGGGCGACGATCGAGCTGGCGTTGACGGTGGAGGGGCTGTCCACCGTCACGTTCTTGATCAGCTTGCTCAGGCCGTTCACGATCAGCTCACCCACGGTCCGGGAGGAGGCGTTGGCCACCCCGAACTGGACCTCGTCGTTGGACTTGACCTTGAAGGCGACCCTGGTCGACTCGGTGGTCTGCGCCTGCCAGGAGCGGGAGAAGGAGGCCTTGAAGGCCGACTCGAAGGTGGCCTGCACGCCCAGGTGCGTCGCGTTGGAGCCCGCCACCGTGACCGGCGTGGTGGAGGCGTTCGTCGTCGCGTCCTCGGTGGTCGGGCCCTTGTCCTTGTTCGCGCCGTACTGGGTGACGCTGTTGGTCGTACCGGGCGTGATCGAGCCGTTGGCCGAGACGGTCACGGTGGTGTCCACCCCGCCCGAGAGGGTCGCCTTGCCGGAGATCGCGCCGCTGATGTTGTCGGTGCTACTGGTCACGAAGGTGACCGTGCGGGTGACGTCCATGTCGCCGTTGGTGCAGTTGATCGCCGCGTTGCCCAGCGAAACCACCCCGCTGGTGAATTCGCGCGGCACCCGGTCGTACATCCGGAAGCTGCATGACGAGGCCTTGGTGCAGAGGCTGGTGACCTCCTCGGCGGACGCCAGCGGCTTCTCACCATCAAAGGCCTGCGCGGCGGGCGGTGGCGGTACCGCACCGGTGCCGTCGGCGGCATGGCGCGGTGCGGCGCTGCTCTGGCCGGCGAGCGAGACCAGCAGGGCTATCGCGACCCCGGGGGCCAGCGCTGCGGACCTCACCAGGCGTCGCGGGCGGGCATGAACGAGCACAGCATCTCCTCGAGCATCGGACGAGCAGGGGGCGGTCCTCTCATCCTCAGCGAGAGTCGCATCGCACGCGAACGGTCATGCGCTGATCCTCCGCCATTCGCCGCACCGTCAGTTCCGGGGCAGCGCGCGGTTTCAGCCGAACGGGCCGCAATGCCATCCCCCAAGGTGGCCTCCCCGAGCTGGACGTGCACACAATCAGTAACCAGCAGTGGCAATCCGTGATGCATGCTGGGCCGCCCCTTGCATCCCACGCCGACCCGCTCCGTCGACCAGCAGGAGACCCCTCGTGACCGTCCACCGCTACATCGCCCACGGTGCTGCCCCCGCTCTGCTCCTCGGCCTGCTCGCCGGACCGCTGAGCCCCGCGGCCGAGGCCGCGGAACCCGAGCATTACGGCAGCGTCGCGCTCGACTCCCTGGCCTACCTGACCCCGGACCGCGTCCGGGGCCAGGTGTCCTACAGCTGCGTGGACGATTCCGCCACGGCGCTGACCGTCGGCTTCGAGCAGCAGCTCGCCGACGGCTCAGAAGCGGCCGGCAGCGCCACCACCGACCAGGTCACCTGCGACGGCCGGACCCACACCGCCACCCTCGACCTCGCCGCGAGCGAGGGCGGCGCGCACTTCACCGACCCGGCCACCGGCTGGGCCAGCGTCACCCTGGCCGGCGACGAGGAACCGGTCGCCGAGGAGGGCTTCGACGTCGGCGCCCAAGGCCGCTCGCTGGGACGGGCGAACACCCGCTACCGCTGGGACAGGGCCGTCATCCCGTACGAGATCGACGCCGCCCTCCCCACGGACAAGCAGAACGAGGTCCAGGCCGCCATCGCGCACTGGAACTCCAACACACCCGTCGTCTTCGTCGCCCGCACTGCGGAGAACGCCAGCTTCTACCCGGACTACGTGTACTTCCAACCGAGCGCCAGCAGCTGCAACTCCTATGTCGGACGCATCGGCGGCAAGCAGGCGGTCAACATCCCCACTTGGTGCAAGACCGGCAGCATCATCCACGAGGTCGGTCACGCGGTGGGTCTGTGGCACGAGCAGTCCCGCCCCGACCGGGACAGCTACGTCAAGATCGATCTCGCCCCGGTGCAGGAATCCTCACGCCACAACTTCGCCAAGCACACCGGCGAGTCCACCTTCAACACCGCCTACGACTTCGACTCGATCATGCACTACGGCCCGAAAGCGTTCTCCAGCACCGGAGCCGAGACCATCATCCCCCTCAAGCCCCTCGCCAAAGGCGCCGTCATGGGACAGCGCAACGGCCTCTCCAAGGGCGACATCGAGGCCGTCGCCGCGATGTACAAGCAGGCAGTCGGCAGGCTGGCGCACTGACCGCGCAACGCGCCACCCACCGTGTGGACCGCTGAGAACAAAGAGGAACAACATCACAAGCAGCAAGGGGAACGTGCCCCGTGCTCGGGTCTGAAAAAAGAACGGCTCTGTCCCGTAATCGGCTCTGGCCCGTATTCGGCGGTAACGAAGCGTGACGGTCGCCGTTGGCATGGTGTGCGTGATGCCAACGATCCTGTGGGTGTGGCGTTTTCGGGGCTGTCGGCGCTCGTCGTCCAGGGTGTGACGGACGAGGGAGAGGTCATTGGCGGATCGGACCGGCCGTCAGACCACCGGCTGCCTGCAGGTGGAGGGTCTGCGCCTCGGTGGCAGTGGTGGTCTCCATGGTGGTCGACCAGTCGGTGCTGTTGGGAGACATAACTGCCGGGCGAGGTGGCGGTCCCAGTGCCGCCGCCGAGGTAGCCGGAGGCGGAGTCGATGAACTGGCAACCGGGCTGGGTGACCTGGGTGACCTGCGCGGTGGTCCACACCGAGCTTCCGACGCTGTAGTTGCCGGACCAGGGCTGGTTGGCCTGGAGCAGACCATCGGTCTGGAACGGCAGGTTGGGGTAAAGCGTCCCGATCAGCGGCCAGTTGAACGTCGCCGTGACCCGCCCGTCCACATAGCCACGGGTGATCGTGCGGATCTGCGGCGCCACACCGGTGTTCAGGTCCTGGGAACCGTTCTCGCTTGCCCAGATCGGCTTGCCGAGCTACTTGGCCGCGTCCAGAACCGGACAGCTGTACGCCGTACCGGTGCCGTTGGTCCCGCCGTTGACGCCCTCGCACGGACAGTGGTGCCCGATCACGTCCACCGCCGCGGGGTAGGCGGGGTCGGCCTGCAGCTTCGTCAGCAGCCGAGGCTGAGCTCGCTCGCACTCGGAAAGGGGCCTTGCCCGGCGGCGGCGGAGCGGCGGGCCGATGGGCCAGATCCGTGACTTCGACCGGAGGGTCCCCGGTGGGGCCCCGCGGCCAGCCGGATGCTGTTGGCGAATTCGGGGTCCTGATCACTTCGCCCCGCAGAGCTGTTGCTCGGCGGGGCGAAGTCGTGCGAAGTGGCTGGTGCGGGTGCGG
>NZ_JBHYKG010000254.1:0-12916 GCF_042741245.1 Kitasatospora sp. NPDC058965 | reverse complement strand
GGCGGGTCGGACGGCGGCCCGCCGGACCCGCCGGCCCGGGACCGTCCGGCGGACCACCCCTGGTCCGCCGGACGGCGCTCTGGGCGGCGGGCCGCGGCTACAGCAGGCCGAGGCGGACCGCGCGGGCCACCGCGTGGGCCCGGTTGTTCACCCGCAGCCGGGTCATCAGCTCGTAGATCACGTTCTTCACCGTGTGCGGCGAGCAGGCCAGGGCGCGGGCGATGGCCGCGTTGTCGTGACCGTCGGCGATCAGCGACAGCACGGCCGTCTGGCGGACCGTCAGCAGCGAGCGGGGCCCGTCCGGTTCGTCGGCCGGGTCCTGCGCACGGACCGGCGGCGGCGCGGCCGGCCGGCCCGGCTCACCGGCCGGCGTCCCCGCCCCGCCGCCGATCAGCCGCACCAGCACCTCGTGCGGCAGCCGCCCGTCCCCGTGGTACGCCGCGCGGGCCGCCGCCGCCAACCGGTCCGGCGTGGCCCGGCCGGAGTGCAGCAGCGCCCCGGTGCCGGCCCGCAGCGCGCGCAGCACCGCGGCGGTGGGGAACTGGTCGGCCACCACGACCAGCGGGTACCCGCCGGGCGCGGTGGCCGGGCAGGCCTCCAGCGCCCGGTCCACCGTGTCCGCCGCAGCCACCACGACCGCGTCCGGGGACCACTCGGCGGCCGGCTCGGCGCCGCCCTCGCCGAGCTGTGCGGCCAGCCGTCCGCGCACCGCCGGATCCGCCGCCCGCACGTGCACCCGCAGCGTGCTCACAGCAGCCCGCCGCGCAGCGCGTAGGCCACCGCGTGGGCGCGGTTGCGCAGGTGGTACCGCTGGGTGATGTCGCGCACCACGGCGGTCACGGTCCGTACCGAGTAGCAGAGTTGCTCGGCGATCTCGCTGGTCTCGCGCCCTTCGGCGACGAGTCTCAGCACGGCGGCCTCCCGGGCGGTGAGGCCCGGTCCGGACCATGGGCGGGGCGCCAGGGGGTCGGGCCGTCCGGCCGGCGCGCCGTGCGGGTCCGCCAGCAGCAGGCCCAGCAGGTCGGTCGGCAGGGTGCAGTCGCCGTCGGCGGCCGTGGTGACGGTGCGGACCAGCCGGTCCGCGCTGGCCTCGCGGCGGCGCAGCAGGCCGCGGGCACCCAGGGCGATCACCCGGCGGGCCTCGTCGGGCGTCAACTCGGTGGCCACCAGCACCACCTCGGGTCCGTGCGGGGCACAGCGGGTGGTCCGCACCAGCTCCACCACCTGGCCGTCCACCCGGTCGGCGACCACCACGGCCACCCTGGCCGGCTCGTGCGGCAGCACCATGGCGATCTCGGGGCTGCCGTACAGACTGCTCTTCGCACCGGCGTCCAGCACGGGATCCAGTGCCAGGACGCTGACGGACAACGGGTTATCCAACGGGCACTCCTCGGTCGGGTGGGCCCAAGTCCCCACTGCGCAGCATGCTGGCAGTCCGGCCGAACCAGGCGCTTGGGTGCGGGTCCCGCAATTTCCTGGGGGGCCGCACCCAGCATTCTGGGGGGACGGCGCTGACCTGGTCCGTTCCGCCCGTCGGCGGGTGCGGGGCGCCGTCCGGGCGCCCCTGCGACGGTGCGGCGGGCGGGGGCCGCCGCCCGCGGCCGCCGGGTCGTTCCGCGCTCGGCCCTTGCGGGGCCGCCCGCCTGCTGCCAGGCTCGGGGGCATGACCGGGACGCGCAGCGCGACGCCGCCCGGGACCACCGGAAACGCCTGGTGGCAGGGCGGCTTGACGGAGGACCAGAACACCACCGGGGCACCCCCCGAGTGGGCCCGCTTCACCGAAGCCGTGCTCGCCGCTGCCCCCGTCGCCCCCGCCCGTCCGGTCGGGGAGCTGTCCGGCACCGCGGGGTTCGCCCGGGTGCTGGCCCCGTTCACCGAGCTGGCCACCGCGCGCCTGACGGCCGGTGCGGAGCTCGCAGGGCTGGGGGAGCGGGCGGACCGGGCCGCCCTGGCGGCCGGGTTCGCCGACCGGCTGGCCCGCCGGCTGGTCCGCACCGCGGCGCGCACCCTGGTCCTGGAGCTCAACGTCGGCCGGGTGACCGGACAGCTGGTCGGGGCGAGCCCCACCGAGCGGTTCGCCGACTTCGTCCGGCAGACCTCGTCCCGCGCGGGTCTGGCCCGGCTGTTCGCCGAGTACCCGGTCCTCGCCCGGCTGCTCGCCCTCAGCTGCCTGCACGCCGTGGCCGCGACCGCCGAACTGCTCGGCCGCCTCGCCGCCGACCGCGAGCTGCTGGTCCACCGGCTGTGGGCCGGTGCCGATCCGGGCGCGCTGGTCGCCCTCGACCAGGCCGCGGGCGACGGCCACCGCCATGGCCGCTCGGTCGCCGTGCTGCGCTTCGCGGGCGGCGCCCGGGTCGTCCACAAGCCCCGGCCCGTGGACGCGCACCGGCACTTCAACGAGCTGGCCCACTGGTTCAACGCGCGCCTGGGCGACCCCGCGGTCGACACCGTCACCGTGCTGGCCCGCCCCGGGTACGGCTGGGTCGAGCACGTCGTCCCCGAGCCGTGCGGCAGCGACGCCCAACTGGCCCGGTTCTACCGCCGGCAGGGCGCGCTGCTGGCCCTGCTGCACGCCGTGGACGGCACCGACGTGCACCACGAGAACCTGATCGCGCGCGGCGACCGCCCCACCCTGATCGACGTGGAGACCCTGTTCCACCCGCCCGCCACCACGTTCGCCCCCGGCACCGCCGGCCCGCCCGACCCGGCCGGCCTGGTCCTGGCCGCCTCGGTGCGCCGCACCGGCCTGCTGCCGCACCTGCGGCTGGGCGAGGACGGCGGCTGGGACGAGTCCGGACTGGGCGGCGACAAGGGCGTGCCGCTGCCGGTCGAGGCGGTGGAGTTCGAGGACTCCGGCACCGACCGGATGCGACTGGTCCGGCGCGCCCCGACCGCCGCCGGCGCCGCCAACCGGCCCACCCGGCACGGCCGGGACGCAGACCCGGCGGCCCACACCGAGCAGTTGCTGGCCGGCTTCCGCGCCGGGTACGACGCGATCGCGGCGGGTGCGGCGGACCTGCTCGGACCCGGGGGGCCGCTGCGCCGGTTCGCCGCGGACGAGGTGCGGGTGGTGGTCCGCCCGTCCCGCGGCTACGCCCGGCTGCTGGACGAGTCGACCCACCCCGACGTGCTCCGGTCGGCCGGGGACCGGGACGGGCTGCTGGGCCTGCTGCGCGAGGAGGCGGTCGGCGGCCGGTGGGCGGCGCGGCTGGCGGCGGACGAGGTGGCGCAGCTCTGGACCGGCGACGTGCCGCTGTTCAGCACCCGGCCGGACTCGGCGGACCTGTGGGGGAGCGGGGCCGGTGCGGGGCCGGGGGCGCCGGGCGAGCCGGGCGAGCCGCTGGGCGGGATGCCGGGCGAGCCGCTGGCCGGGGTGCTGGGCGGGATGCCGGGCGAGCCGCTGACCGGGGTGCTGGGCGAGCCGGGCCTGGACCGGGCGGCGGCCCGGATCCGGGCGATGGGCGCGGCGGACCGGCGCCGGCAGGAGTGGATCGTCCGGGCCGCGATGGCGACCAGGACGGTGGGGGTGACCGGTGCGCCGCTGCGCCCCACGGCCGGTCGGCCCGCGGGCGGGGGACCCACCCCCGACCGGGCCCTGCAGGCGGCGCGGCAGATCGGCGACCGCCTGCTCGACGCGGCCCACCACGGGCCCGACCGCACCAACTGGCTCGGCCTGGAGCTGATCGACCAGCGGTTCTGGCAACTCGGCCCGCTCGGCGCCGGGCTGGCCGACGGGTACCTCGGGACCGCCCTGTTCCTGGCCCAACTGGCCCGGATCAGTGGCGAGGAACGCTACGCACGCACCGCCCGGCAGGCCCTCACCCCCGTCCCCGCGCTGCTGGCCGGCCTCGCCGCGCAGCCCGAGCAGCTCGGCTTCGTCGGCACCGGGGCGTTCACCGGCCTGGGCGGGATCGCCTACGCGCTGACCCAGTTGGCCGCCGAACTGGCCGACCCCGGGCTCGCCGCGCTGGTCGAGCCCGCCGTGGCGCTCGCCGCGGCGGCCGTGGCCGAGGACCGGGAGGCCACGCTGTTCTCCGGGCTGGCGGGCGGGTTGGCCGCACTCCTCGCGGTCCACCGGGCCACCGGTTCCGCCCGGGCGCAGGACGCGGCCCGGGCCTGCGCGGACCGGCTGCTGACCGTACCGCTGCCCGCCGGGCCCGGCTTCGCGTTCGGCCGGGCCGGCATCGGGTGGGCGCTGCTGGCGTTCGCCGCCGACGGTGGCGGAGCGCGGTTCGCACGGGCCGGCCTCGACGCCCTGGGGCCGGTGCGGCTCGGCGTCGGTGACGGGTCGTCGGACGGTGCTCCGGCGGGTCCCGGCGCGTCCGACGGCGGTGCGTCCGACGGCGGTGCGTCCGACGAGGACTCGCCCGACGGCGGCTCGACGGGGGGTGACGCTTCGTGGTGCCGCGGCGCCGCCGGGACGGCGCTGGCGTTCGCCGACAGCCCCGCCGCGCTCGCCGCTCCGGGCCGGTTGCGGGACCTGGACCGCACCGTGCGCGCCCTCGCGGCCGGTGCCCCGCGGTCCGACCACAGCCTGTGCCACGGCGGGTTCGGGGTCCTCGAACTCCTCGCGGCCGTCCGCGATCCCGACCCCGCCTCCGGCGCGGCCGCCGCCGTGCGCGCCGCCCGGGACCTGGCCCTGTCGGCCGGTGCCGATCCGCGGTGCGGGACCCCGGGCGCGGTCAGCAGCCCCGGCCTGCTGACCGGCCTGGCCGGCATCGGGCACGGACTGCTCCGGCTCGGGTTCCCCGACCGGGTGCCCGCCCTCCTGCTGCTCCGCCCACCCGTCGCCGGTTGACCACCGGCGACCGCCCGCGCCCTGACGACCGCTCACCGCGGGTGCCCCCGCAGCCGTCCGCACCCCCACTGCCGCTGTCCTGACCGACCGGCACCCTCCTGACCACCCGTCCGCCGAAACCCGGCGGCGCGGGCCGACTCCGATCCGAGGAGACCCACCCCCATGGACACCACCGACCTCGTCCAGTCCTGGAAGAACCCGACGGCCCGTCAGGGCGTCGGCGCCGACCACCCCTGCGGCCCGATCACCCTGGGCAGCGGCGGCCTCGGCCGACGCAGCGCCCTGCTCTCCGGAGCGGTGGTCACCGCGCTCGCCGACGCCTACGACACCAGCACGGTGATACCGACCCTCACCCTCACCTGCGGCGGGTGACCGCCCGCCCGCAGGGGGCCGGCCGCGGGCCACTGTTAAGTCGACAAACCGTCAAGTAGCCTGCGGACATGCGAACCACTTCGCCGACCGTGGTCGGCCGCGCGACCGAGCTCGCGCTGCTGGACACCGCGCTGGCCGCCGCCGCGGCGCAGCGCGGTGGCGCGGTCTTCCTGGTCGGCGAACCGGGCATCGGCAAGTCGCGACTGGCCGCCGAGTGCGCGCACCGCGCGCACGCGCGCGGCCTGGCGGTGCTGAGCGGCCGGTCGGCGGTGGACGGGGCGGGGCATCCGTTCGGCCCGTTGCGGGAGGCGCTCGCCTCCCGGTTCCGTCGCACCGGCCCGCCCGCCGACCCGGCACTGCTGCCCTACCGGCCGCTGCTGGCCCGGCTGGTGCCCGAGTGGTGCGCCCCCGACGCCCCGAGCGGCAGCGCCCCGAGTGCCGGCGCACTGCAAGGCAGCGCCCTCGTGGCGGGTGCCCCGACCGGCATCGGCCCGGGCGGCGAGTTGGAGCTCGGCGAGGCGCTGCTGCGGCTGCTGGCCCTGGTGGGCCGCCCGCACGGCTGCCTGCTCGTCCTGGAGGACCTGCACGACGCCGCCCCCGAGACGGTGGCCGTGGTGGAGTACCTGGTGGACAACCTCGCCGAGGTGCCGGTCCTGCTGCTGGCCACGCTGCGGCCCGATCCCGGGGCCGGGCGCGACATGGTCCGCGCCGCCGAGCGCCGGCGCCGGGCCGGGATCGCCGAACTGCGCCCGCTCCCGGCGCAGGACGTCCGCCGGCTGGTGGCCGGCTGCCTGGAGACCCCCGCCGAGCAGGTCCCCGCGGCCGTGGTGGACCGACTGGCCGCGGGCGCCGACGGCAACCCGTACCTGGTCGAGGAGTTGCTCGGCGAACTGATCGCCACGGGTGCGCTGCAGCGTTCGGCGCAGGGCTGGCAGGTGGTCGGCGCACCCGGCACCGCGCTGCCCGCCTCGATCGTGCGCAGTTACGGCCGGCGGATCGCCGCGGTCGACCCCCGGCTGCGCGAGCTGCTGCTGGTGGCGGCCTGCCTCGGTCCCCGGTTCGCCATGGACACCGTGCAGTTGGTCACCGGCTTCACCGAGCGCGGCATGTTCGACCTGCTGCGCGCGGCCACCGGGGCGAGCTTCCTGGTGCCCGACCCCGCCGCACCCGGCTGGTACGCGTTCCGGCACGCGCTGACCGCCGAGGCGCTGCTGGCCACCCTGTCGCCGCTGGAACGGGTGGTGGTCGCCCGGCACGCCGCCGCCGAACTGGAGCGGGCCGACCCCGCGCTGCCGGGGGAGCGCTGCCGACTGGCCGCCGACCTGCTGCTGCTGGCCGAGGACCGCCCCGGCGCCGCCCGGCACTTCGCCGAGGCCGGCCGGCGGGCGCTGGCCGCGGGCGCCGTCGCCTCCGCGGTCGCGCTGCTGCAGCGCGCGCACCAACTGGCCGGTGCGCCGGACCGGGCCGCGGTCGGGTGCACGCTGGTCGAGGCGCTCGCCGAGGCGGGGCGACTCGACCAGGCGCTCGCGCTGGTCGCCACGGTGGCCGGTGCCGGTGCCGGTGCCGGTGCCGGTGCTGGTGCCGGGAGCAGTCCGGCCGCACTCGGGGACGACCGGCTGGCGGCCGTGCGCACCCGGCTGGCCTGGGCGGCCGTGACGGCCGAGCGCACCGAGGAGGCAGCAGCCCAGGCCGCGGCCGTTCGGGCGCTGCTCGGCGACCGCGCCACCCCCGAGCAGACCGCCGCGCTCGCCGTGGTGGAGGCGGAGTTGGCGCTGCTGCCCGGCCCCGGCGACCGGTCGGCCCGGCTGGCCGAGTCGGAGCGGCTGGCCCGGCTGGCGGTCGAGACGGCGGAGCGGGTCCCGCTGCCCGTGGTGGCCTGCCAGGCCCTGCAACTGCTCGCCGTGCTCGCCCGCGACCGCGGCTTCGACGAGGCCGACGGCCACCTGGAACGGATGCTCGCCGTCGCCGAGCAGCACGACCTGCCGATCTGGCGGGTCGAGGCGTTGCAACGGCTCGGCGTGAACGCCTCGATGCGCACCGGCACCCCCGAACTCCTGCACCAGGCCCGTCAGGCGTCGGTGCGGATCGGTGCGGTGGTGCTCACCCAGAACACCGACGCGGTGCTCGCGATGAACGCGGTGCAGCGTGCCCAGTGGTCGACCGCCCGCGACACCATCGACCGCTCGCTGGCCGCCACCGCCCGACTGCGCAACCTCACGGCCCACCGCTACCTGCTGATCACCGAGGCCGTGCTGGCCGCGCACCAGGGCCGGCGCCGCGAGATGGAGCAGGCGCTGGCCGCCTTCGACCGCAGCGGCGGCAGCGACTTCTACCTGGTGCCCCTCGCCCTCGGCCTGGGCCGGGCGTTCTGCGCCCTGCTGGAGGAGGACCGCGACCGGGCGGCCACCGACCTGGCCGCGGCCCGGGCCTGGGAGGACGAACACCCCAGCCCCTACTACCTGACCGGCCGTTACGGCCTGGACCCGCTGCTCACCGTGCTGGCCGGCGGCGGCGAGGAGGCGCTGGCCGGCCTGGCCGCCCCGGCCGCCGGCAGCTCGGTGCCGGCCACCGCGCCCGCGGCCGCCCTCGCCTGGAACCAGCAGTTCCTCCTGCTCGCCCGGGCCGCCCTGGCCGGCCGCGCCGGCCGCACCGAGGCGGCCACCCGCGCCGTCCGCGCCGCCCAGGAGATCGGCGAACCCTTCCCCACCGCCCACCACCTGGGCCTGCGCCTGATCGGCGAGGCGGCCCTCAACGACGGCTGGGGCGAGCCGGTCCGCTGGCTGCGCGCCGCCGAGGAGTACTTCCACGCCCTCGGCGCCCCCGCGGTCGCCCGCGCCTGCCGCACCCTGCTCCGCCGAGCCGGCGCCAGCGTCTCCCAGCACCGCGACGGCCGCCACCGCATCCCGCCCCAACTCCGCGCCCAGGGCGTCACCCTGCGCGAGTTCGAGGTCTTCGGCCTGCTCCCCGACACCCCCACCAACCAGACCATCGCCGACCGCCTCACCATCTCCCCCCGCACCGTCGAAAAACACATCGCCAGCCTCCTCGCCAAAACCGCCAGCCCCGACCGCACCACCCTGGTCCACCTGGCCACCCGGGTCCTGGCGGAGGAGGCGGCAGCGGCGGAGCCGGAGGGACCGGGCTGACCCGGGACGAGGCCACGGTGGTTCGGGCCCGCGTGCCTCAGCGGTAACGGGGGAGGCTGTCGGTGGTGAGCAACCAGCGGCCGACGGGGATGGGCTGACCGTAGTCGTAGGTGCGGGTCTTGCCGTAGCCCGTGCCGGTCGGCTCGGACATCATCTGGGCCGTGCCACGGCCGGGGTCAACGATGAGGTACAGCGGGATGCCCATCGCGGAGTAGTCCACGATCTTGTCGCGGTAGTCGTTCTCCGGGTTGGACCTGGAGACGACCTCGACGACCAGCTCCACATCGCGGGGGCGAACGGCGTCCTGGGGTTGGGAGTCGATCAGAGCTGCGGGAAGCACCATGAGGTCGGGTACGCGCAGCAGACCCAGCGCGGCGTCCTGCATGTCCGTGTTCGTGAACACGAGCGCGTCCGGAGCCTGCTGCTCCAGCTGTCGGCGCAGGTAGATGACTGTCAGGCCGTGCGGAGTGGTCGGCGACATCATCATGACCAGGCCCTGCGGGCCGATCTCCACCCGAGGCTTCATCGGCAGCTGGGACAGCTCGTCCGCGATCTCGCGCAGGCGGGCGAAGATGGCGGCATCGATGGTCATGCCCCCAACGTACGGCACTGCGAAGCGAGGCAGGGTGAACCCGTGGGACGGTGCAGCCGATCCGGTGTGGTGCCCTCGGTGCGCCCGTCTGCGCCGGCGCTGGTCCCGACCGGTCAGCCGTCAACAGCCGGCAGCCGCAGTTCCGCTACCGCGCCGCCCGTCGGGGCGTTGCGCAGGACCAGCTCCACGCCGATCGCGGCGGCGTGGCCCTGGGCGATGGTGAGGCCCAGGCCGTGGCCGTGGCCGCGTTCGCGGGCGCCGGTGCGGAAGCGTTGGGGGCCGTCGTGGAGGACTTCGGGCGGGTAGCCGGGGCCGTGGTCGCGGACGGTGACGGTGCTGCCGGCCACCTCCACCCGGACCGGGGGCGCGCCGTGGCGCAGGGCGTTGGTCACCAGGTTCGCGAGCACCCGGTCGAGGCGGCGCGGGTCCGTGGTCACCTGGGCGTCGTCGTCGATCCGGAGCTCGACGCCGGGTCCGGCCGTGCGGACGATGCCGGTCACCAGGGCGCCGAGCGGCACCACCGACAGGTCGGGGGTCTCGGCGCCCGCGTCCAGCCGGGAGACCTCCAGCAGGTCCTCGGTCAGCCGGCGGAGCAGCCGGACCCGGTCCTGCACCAGTTCGGTGGGCCGACCGGGCGGCAGCAACTCGGCGGCGGTGAGCAGTCCGGTCAACGGGGTCCGCAGCTCGTGCGCGACGTCCGCGGTGAATCGCTGCTCGTTGGCCAGCTTGGTGCGCAGCACGGCCGACATCGAGTCGACGGCGGCGGCCAGTTCGGCCACCTCGTCGCGCGGGCGGCCGAGCGGGCCGATCCGCGCGTCCAGGTCGCCCCCGGCGATGGTCCGGGCGATGCCGGCCGCGGTGCGCAGCCGGCCGCTGATCCGGTGCGCCGCGAACGCGCCGGCCAGGACCGTGACCAGGACCGAGAGCACGGCCGAGACCAGGATGGTGCGGTCCAGCTGGGTGATCGCGCGCTGGTCCTCGGTGTAGTCCAGCCAGACCGCGAACACCCGGCCGTGACCGTCACCGGCCGCCGCCCACATCACGGTGACGGGTTGCGCGCCGGGCCCCGGCGCGAGCATCGAGCCGCGGTGGCCCTGGACGGCGAGGCGCAGCAGGGCGGGCGGGAGCGGCGGGGGGTCACCGGCCGAGCCGGGACCGCCGGCCGTTTCGCCCGGGACCGCGCCGACGGTCCAGGTGCGGGCCCGGCCGGCCCAGGCCTGGGGGATGTCCCCGGTCCGGTCGTAGGTGTCGAGTTGGACGTCGAGGGCGGCGGCCGCGGCGCTGCGGGCCTGCGCGACGTGCTGGCCCACCTCGGCCCGGTGCACCAGCAGCCCGAGGGTCAGCGCGAGCAGCAGCGAGACCACGGCCACCATCGCGGCGATCTGGCGGCGCAGGTTCACCGTGCGGTGCCCGGGGCGGGAGCGGGAGCGGGGTCGGGGCGTCGGTCGGGGCCCGGCCCGGCCGGGCGGTTGCGGCGCAGCTTGTAGCCGAAGCCGCGGACGGTCTCGATCCGATCGGCGCCGATCTTCGCGCGCAGGCGCTGGACGTGCACGTCCACGACCCTGGTGTCGGCGCCCCAGGAGTAGTCCCAGACCCGTTCCAGCAGCGTCTGGCGTTCCAGCAGCACCCCGGGCACCGCCGTGAACTCCAGCAGCAGCCGCAGTTCGGTCGGGGTGAGCAGGACCGGTGCGCCGTCGACCCGGACCTCCATCGCGTCGGTGTCGACCTCCAGCCCGGCCACCGCGCGCAGCGCCCCCGCGGAGGGCTCGTCGGGGATGGGGGCAGCGGCCGGAACAGCGGCCGGGACAGCGGCTGGGGCCGGGGCCGGTGTCGTGGTGGCGGCCGGGTCGGCCACCGGGCGGTGGACCAGGACGGTGCGGCGCAGCACCGTGCGGATCCGGGCCACCAGCACGGCCGTCTCGAACGGCTTGACCACGTAGTCGTCCGCGCCCGCCTCCAGGCCGGACACCACGTCGACCGGGTCGGTCCGTGCCGACATCATCAGGATCGGCAGCTGGCTCTCCTCGCGGATCCGGCGGCAGAGGCCGACCCCGTCGAGCAGCGGGAGCATCACGTCGAGCAGCAGCAGGTCGGGCCGTCCCGCCCGGAACCGCTCCAGGCCCTCCAGGCCGTCGGCGGCCGTGTCCACCGGGAACCCGTAGCGTTCGAGTGCCATCCGGGTCGCCTCGCGGATCACCTCGTCGTCCTCGACCAGCAGGATCCGCGGAGCGCCGTCGGGGGTGGCGGAGGGAGTCGGGGTGGGGGTGGCGGTGGTCATCGCGGCTGCTCCGGGGCGCTCGGCGAGGGGCGGCCGGCGGGTTGCTGCCGGGCCGATGAGGTTGCTGCCGGCGCCCCCTGGGCCGGGACGGCCGGGGTCGGGGCTGCCGACCCGCCGTACGGCAGCGGCGACGCGGACGGCGAGACGCTGGGCACCGGGAAGGGCTGCCGCGGTGCCCCCGGCCTGGGCAGCGGTACCGGGAGGGTCCACTGCGGGCTGGGAGTCGCGGCGCCGGGCAGGCACCCCGGGGCGTCCGCCGCCGGTCCGGTCGCCTTGATCTCGCGTCCCCTGAAGGCCAGTCGGACGCCGTTCCAGCCGTAGGTGCTGTCGGTCTCGATCGCCGCACCGGTCGGCTCGTGCACCACCAGGTCGGTGCCGACCGTGTCGGCGGTGAACCCCGGCTGCACGGTCAGCGCCAGGACGGGCAGCAGGTGGCCGCCCTGCAGCCGGTAGACGTGCAGGACGGCCTGCTGGTCGTCCGTCAGCACCGCGGTGAGCAGCTCGTCGTGGCCGTCACCGGTCAGGTCCCGGTACTGCGCGGCCAGGACCTGGCAGTGCTGGCACCCCGTCAGCGCACGCTTCTCGTCCGGGCGACCGGTCACCGCCGGATCCTGCGCCAGCACCGTCGCGGCGTCGCCGGCGGCGCGGATGTCGTCGCCCGCCACGGTGACCCCCGGCAACGGGCTCGGCGCGCTCGGCTCCGCGCTCGGTGCCGCCGGGGACGACGGTGCCACGGCCGCCACGGGCCACACCGGCATCGCGCTCGGCGGCGGGGTCAGGCGCCGGGCGGCGCCGTCGTCCCGCAGTCCGCCGTCCGCGCTGCAGGCGGCCACGCCCGCCAGCACCGGTACCGCCAGCAGGGCGAGCACCGCCCGCCCGAGCCATTCCCGCACCGCGCCGCCTCCTGATTCGTTCCGTACGCGTTGGTCGTCCGGCACGCGTCTTCGTCCCGCACGCGTTCCTCGTCCGGCACGCGTTCATGGTCCGGCAGGCGTTCCGCCGCCCGGTCCCACCAGGTACACGGGTCGACCCGCGTCCGCGGTTCCCGCAGGTGGGACGCGGGGTCGGACCCGTGCCGGTGCTGCTGCGCGGGTCCCGCGCGGCCTGCCGTGTCCGGTGCGGGCGCTACGACGCCCGGTCGGCCAGCACGATGATGTTGTCCGTGTAGTGGCCGTCGGCGGCGAGCGAGCCGCCGCAGGTGATCAGGCGCAGCTCGGGGTCCGGGGTGTCCCCGTAGACGAGGTCGGTGGGGAACGCGTTCTTCGGCGCCTGCCGCAACTCGCGGACCCGGTAGGCGACCGAGGTGCCGTCCGTGCGCCGGATCTCGATCCGGTCGCCCGGCGCCAACTGCGGCAGGCGGCTGAAGACGGCCGGGCCCTTGCGGGTGTCGAGGTGCCCGAGCAGCACGGCCGGCCCGGTCTGCCCGGGTGCCGGCCCGTTGCGGTACCAGTCCACCTGCTCGGGGCGGTCCAGCGGCGGGACCTCCACCGATCCGTCGGCGTTCAGCCCGCCGGCGCTCACCGGGGCGTCCACGCCGATCCGCGGGATCAGCAGCCGCTCCGGGGGCGCCACCGACGCGGCGGACGGTGCTGCGGCGGCACCGGTCGCCGGTGTCGGCGGCGCGGTCGGAGCCCCGGACACCCCGGGCGCCGCGGCCGCGGTGCCGATCCGGACCGACGGCGGTGACGACGGCGCCAGCAGCAGCACACCGAGCACCAGCGCGACCGTGC
>NZ_JBHYKG010000253.1:0-13057 GCF_042741245.1 Kitasatospora sp. NPDC058965 | reverse complement strand
CTGAGCCGGGCACCGGGGCCGGTGGGGAGCGCCGTCGTCGGCTCCCGACCGGCCCCGGTCCGCGCCGCCGGCGGTCCCCGGGGCAGCGTCACCGGTGCGGGGGCCGCTCGGGCATGATGACCCGATGAACCGCAGCGACCAGCGCTTCCACGTCATCGTGCTGTCGAACTTCGCCAGGGGCTTCGACAAGTACGCCCTCGCCTACGGCAAGGCGGGGATCCCGGAGAGCACCTTCCCCGACCGGTTCCACCTGCTGACCCGTGCGGAGTTGGGCATCGGCATCGGCAAGGCGCAGCGCCTGCTGGACCGGCTGGCGATACCGGGCGACCGGCTGCTGGTGCTGGAGACCGCCGTCGACCCCGACCGGCTGGTGCCGAACGCCGCGACCGGGCTCGGCCGGGAACTGCGCGAGCCCCGCATCCGGCTGTCGGCGGTCCACGAGCTCGACCGCGGCCACGACGGTCCTGCGGCCGGGGAGTTCACGCTGCGTCCGACGACCGTCGAGGACGCGATGGCGGCCTCGCTCCAGGTGCACGGCGCGGCCCAGCGCCGCTACCCGGAGCTGCGGCCGCGCTCCGTCTCGGTCCTGCCGGTCGCCGCCGCCTGCCAGGCCCGGTGCGCGTTCTGCTTCTCCGCGGCCTCGATCTCCAGCGACCAGGCGCCCGCCCGGGTCCCGTGGGAGGCCGTCGGCTCCTGGCTGGAGCGCGCCCGTGCGGCGGGCGCCGAGCGGGCCGTGATCACCGGCGGCGGGGAGCCCACGCTCATCCCGTTCGACCAGCAGCTGCGGCTGGTGTCCGCCTGCTCCGCGGCCTTCCCGAAGGTCGTCCTGATCACCAACGCGCACACCCTGGCGAAGGGCGGGCACGCCGACCGGGCCGCCCGGTTGGCCGCCCTGGGTGCCGCGGGCCTGGGCGTGCTGGCGGTCTCCCGGCACCACCAGGACGACGCCGTCAGCGAGCGGCTGATGATGCTCCGCACGCCGGTCGGCGCCGTGGTCGAGACCTGGCGCACGGACCGTGACCGCTGGCCCGGCCTGCAGCTGCGGCTGATCTGCGTGCTCCAGCGCGGCGGCGTGGCCGACGCGGGCGGCGTCGCCGCCTACCTCTCGTGGGCCGCGGCCCTCGGCGTCGAGGAGGTCTGCTTCAAGGAGCTCTACGTCTCGACCAGCACCGAGTCGCTCTACTTCGACCGCGCCGCCAACACCTGGAGCCGGGAGCACCAGGTGTCGCTCTCCGTCGTCACCCGCTTCGCCGAGCAGCACGGCTTCGCCGTGGCGAGCCGGCTGCCCTGGGGCGCTCCGGTCTACCGCGGCAGCTGGGACGGCCGGCCGATGCGGATCGCCGCCTACACCGAGCCCAGCCTGTTCTGGGAACGCGCCAACGGGATCGCCCGCAGCTGGAACGTCCTGGCCGACGGACGCTGCTACGCCTCGCTGGAGGACCGGGCCAGCGAGATCGTCCCGGCAGGAGCGGCGGCATGAGGTTCGACGCGTTCCAGGACTTCCGCCGGCGGCAACTCGCCTCCGACCCCTCGCTGGTGGACGCCGCCGAGACCAACGTGTACCGGGCCCTGGCCCCGCTGCGACCGGACCCGCCCGCCGACCCGGGGACGGTGCACCGGTGCGATCTGGCCCGTGCCTGGCTGCAGCGGTACGAGCTGCCGCCGGAGTGGTCCGGCCGGGCCATGGTCTCCCGCGGGGTCCGCCACGGGCTCGGCACGGTGTTCCCCTGGCTGCACGCCGTCCGGGCGCGGGTGTGGCTGCCCGGCGACGTGTACCCGGTGTACGCCGAGCTGGCCCGCGCCGCGGGCCTGGCGCCCGCGACCTACCCGACGCTGCCGGCGCCGGTCCTGCCGGCGGCCCCGGCGGACGACCGGCCCGAGTACCTGCTGCTCGCCAACCCCAGCAAGCCGCTCGGCCGGTACCTGTCCGATGCCGAGTGCGCCGCGCTGGTCGCGTGGGTGCAGGAGTCGCCGCACCGCCACCTGCTGATCGACAGCGTCTACGACCTGGGGGCCCCGTTCGCGGCCGGCACCCGGCGGCTGCTGTCCACCGGCCGCGCGGTCCTGCTGCACTCGGTCACCAAGGGGTGGCTGTGGCCGCGCTCCTTCGGCGTGGTCCTGCTCGGTGCGGCGCAGGCCGATCTGGCCGGGGCGTTCCGGGCGGATCCGCCGACGCCGGAACAGCTGAGGCTCGCCGAAAGCCTGTTGACCGAGCACGGGGACGTTCCCCGGCAGGTCGCCGACGCACTGGCCGCCCGGGCCGAGCGGTTGTTCGACCGCCTGCCGGCGGAGGTGCTCGGGGCGGTCGCCCCGGCCGGCCGGACCTGTCCCGGCAACTACTTCTTCCCGGTGGACATCCCGGCACGGACGCTCCGGCAGGAGTACGGCGTACTCGCCCTGCCGGTCGGCGTGTTCGGGGAGAGCGCCTGGACCGGTTCCGTCCTGACCAGTCTGGCCGACGCCTTCGGCCCGGACCCGGGGCCCGCCCGCCGGCCGGGTGGGGCGGGCGGGCGGGCCGCCGGGGCGGTGGCGGACCGTCAGGCCGGGCAGCCCGAGTCGGCGATCACGTAGTAGCCCGCGGCGGTCTCCTCCAGGGTGTGGGTGGTGTACAGGTTCCACAGGCCCATCGCCTGGTTCGAGCCGTTCGCGTAGGTGGAACCGCCGCTCTGGTGCGCCCGGCCGGCCACGGTCTGCTGGTAGTTGTCGGCGGTGTAGCAGGTCGGGGTGTAGCCGCCGGTGGTGGTGGCGCTGACGGCGGCGGACCGGGCGCCGACCGTGCCCGCGGAGTCCACCGCGGCCACCGTGTAGCGGTAGCCCGTCCCGGCGGCCAGGCCGGTGTCGGTGAAGCCGGTGCCGGTGACCGCACCGGAGTTCACCTGCGCCCCGCCCCGGTACACGTCGTACGACACCGCGCCGCCGACCGGACTCCACGACAGCGAGACCGAGTTCGCCGTCGTCCCGGTGACCGTCAGGCCGCCCGGGGCGGGCAGGCCGGTGCCGCCGCCGGTCGTGGTGGCGAGTCCCCAGAACTGGGCCGTGTAGTAGCTGGAGCAGAGGGTGGCCAGGAAGTAGGCGCCGGTGCTGCCGCACTGGTCGGTGCCGGAGCCGGGGTCGACCGCGAGGCCGTGGCCCATGCCGGAGATCGAGTACAGCTCGACGGCCGGGTTGCCGGCGGTGTCGTCGTACGTGGTCAGCGTGGTTCCGGCCGGCAGGCTGCGGGTGCCGGCGGGGGTCTGGCCGATGCCCCAGGCGTCGGTCCACTGGTCGCGCAGCTCGGTGCCGTTCACCGCCTGGACCGTCTGGTCGCCGGTGCCCTGCCAGATCGCCACCCGCGGCCACGGGCCGGTGTAGCCCGGGTCGGAGCCGCGGACCTTGTCGCCCCACTGGGCGGGGGTGAGGTTCAGGCTGCCGTTCTGGCACCCGGCGGCGGCGCTCTGGGTGGTGGCGCACTGGGCGGGCAGGCCGGAGTCGACCGCCCCGCCCGCGAACACGTCGGGGTAGTCGGCCAGCAGATCGGCCGTCAGGCCGCCGCCGGCGGACAGGCCGGTGACGAACACCCGGTGGGAGTCCGAGCCGTACAGGGACTCGGCCTTGCCGACCATCTCGACCACGGACTCGGCCTCGCCCTTGCCGCGGGCGTCCTTGGTGGCGTCGAACCAGCTGAAGCAGGAGAGCGGGTTGTTGCCGGTGCCGGTCTGCGGGAAGACCACCGCGAAGCCGTACAGGTCGGCGTACTTGGGCCAGCCGGAGTCGGTGTAGTAGTCGTTCGCGGTCTGGGTGCAGCCGTGCAGGGCGACCACGAGGGGTGCGCCGGCGGGCAGGCCGGCCGGCACGTAGCTGTACATCGCCAGGTTGCCGGGGTTCGGGCCGAAGCCGCTCACCTGCTGGTAGGTCCCGCCGGTCGCGGCCGCGGCCAGGGCGGGCCCGGTGCCGGAGGCGGTGGCGAGGCCGGCCACCAGCGCGAGGACGGCGGTGACGGCGGCGGTCCACCGGCGCGCGGCGCGGGCGGGCGGTCCGGACTTGTGCGGGGAACGGTGCACGGGGGCTCCCTGGGTGGGGGTGGGGGCGGACGCGTCGGCGGACGGCGCGCCGTGGGGGCGGCGCGGGCCGGCGCGGGCGTGCCGTGAAGCATGCGACCCGGGGACGGCCGCCGACATGGGTCGGCGGTCCACCCTTCGGCCCCGCGGCATGTGCCGCGGCGCCACGGGCCGACCGCGGCCCAGGTGATTTTTCTTCAAGACGCCCCGCCCCGGTGCTGGGCATGGTCGGCCTGGATCGGCAGCACGGACGGCGGTGCACCGCCGCACCACGACGAGGGCGAGGTCATGAGCCAGACGATCGGAGCAGCACGGCTCCAACTGGGGCACCGGGCGAGCGTGACCAAGACCGAGGGGATTCGCAGCACCACGTACCACTCGCACTGGCGGCTGTACTCGCTCGGCCTGGACCGGCGGCCGGAGTCGGGGAGCGTGGTGCTCACCACCCGGTGCGGCCACTGCGGCACCCAGGTCCGGGTCGAGGTCGATTCGGACGCGGCCATGGCGCAGAAGCGGAGCAGCCGGCGCACGGGCGGCCGGCTCCTGGTCGTGCTGGCGGTGGGTCTGGTGGTGCTGGCCTGCTTCCTGGGCGCCAACGGTGCCGTCCCGGGCATCGCCGGCCTGTTCGGGCTGTTCGGCGGGTTCGCCGTCGCCGGATCGGCGAAGACGTACCTCGGGGCGAGCGTGGCCAGGGACCAGGCGGCCGCGGTGCGCAACCCGCACCGGATCTTCGCCCGCTGATCGCTGCGCCCCCGGCCCCGGCGCGGCAGACCTGCCGCACCGTGGCCCGGGGCACGCCCGACCCGCCGTCAGCGCCGGGCCCGGGCGGCCCCGATCCGGGCCGGCAGCCCGGCCAGCCCGCCCGGCAGCAGGTGGACCACGGCGACGAACAGGGCGCCGAGCAGGAAGAGCGGCTGCGAGAGCGGCACCCGCAGCACCGTGGGCAGACCGGCGACGGCGCCCGAGTTGGCGAGGTCGCCGAGCCGGTGCGCGGCCCAGGTGTACAGCACACCGCCGAGCACCGGCCCCCAGCGCGTGCCGGAGCCGCCGAGCACGACCATCACCAGCAGCGCGAGCGTGGCGTCGGAGCTCGCCGCCTGCGGGGTCGCACCTCCGGTGAGCAGCAGGTGGACCACCCCGCCGGCGCCGGCCAGCGCGCCGGCCAGCACGAACGACACCAGCTTGAAGCCGTACGGGCGCAGGCCCAGCACCTCGACCCGGCGCTCGTTCTCCCGGATGCCCGCCCAGACCAGGCCGGTGGGCGAGCGGACGGCCCACCGCACGACCACGAGGACGAGCACCAGGTAGGCGAGGGCGATCCAGTACAGGTTGGCGGTGTTCTCGATGCCCACCAGCCCGGCCGGGAGCCGGTCGGCCGGAACGGCGCGGCCCTCCTCACCGCCCGTCAGCCCGCCCGGGTCGCGCTGGACCAGGATCGCGCCCGCCTGGGCGAAGGCCAGGGTGACCATCGAGAACCCGATGCCGGTGGCCCGCAGGCTCACCGAGCCGAGCAGCAGGGCGAGCAGCACCGCGCAGGCCACGCCGAACGGCGCCGCGGCGGCGAGCGGGAGGTGCAGCGAGAGCATCGCCAGGTCGGTGGCGTACAGGCCGGTCGCGAAGTAGAGCGCGTGCCCGAAGGAGAGCAGCCCGGTGTGGCCGAGCAGCAGGTCGTAGCCGGTGGCCAGGCCGCCGTAGACCAGGCACAGCGCGATCAGCTGCAGGCTCCCCGGGCTGCCGAGCGGACCGTCGAGCAGCCCCGGTACCGGCAGCGCGCTGTAGGGGGCGGCGGCGAGCAGGAGCAGCAGGGCGAGCGGCCAGTGGCGCAGCAGGCGCCGCGCCGGTGTCCGGCCGGCGGGGACCGCGGCGGCGGCGGTCATGCGAGCCTCCCGGTGAGTCCACTGGGTCGGACCAGGAGCAGGACGGCCAGCAGCACGACCACCGAGAGGTCGCCGAGTCCCGCGCCGGTGTAGTAGTTGGCGAACTGCTGGACCAGGCCGACGCCGACCGAGGCCACTGCGGCGCCGGTCACCGAGCCGGTGCCGCCCATGACCACCACGACGAACGCGAAGATCAGCAGGCCCGGTCCCTGCGTCGGGTTGACCGAGCCGAAGTACAGCCCGGCCAGCGCCCCGCCGAGCGCCGCGGCCGCACCGCCGATGGCGAAGACCAGGGTGAACGCCCGGCGCACGTCGATGCCCAGCGCGGTGACCATCGCCCGGTCCTCCACACCGGCCCTGACGACCAGTCCGTACCGGGTGCGGGAGAGGAACAGCTTCAGCGCCAGCAGCACCAGCACGGCCGCCGCCATCAGCACGAACCGGTTGCGGGGCACCACCGCGCCGAGCAGGTGGACCGTGCCGCTCAGCGCGGCGGGCTGGGGGAACGGCCGGGCGTCGGCGCCCCAGATCCCCATCAGCAGGGCGGGCACGGCGAGTCCGACCCCGACCGTGGCCAGGATCTGGTCCCTGGGCCGGTGGTAGAGCGGCCGGATCAGCGCGAGTTCCAGCAGCACGGCGGCCAGGGTGCCGACCGCGGTGCCGAACAGCACGGCGAGCCAGAAGCCGGTGCCGCCGGTGGTGGCGGCCCACCACGCGGCGTAGCCGCCGACGGCGAGCAGGGCGCCGTGCGCGAGGTTGAGCACGTCCATCAGGCCGAAGATGAGCGACAGGCCGGAGGCGACCAGGAAATAGAGGGCGCCCAGGCCCAGACCGGTGCAGCCGAGCAGGACGAGGGTACCCATCAGGAACCGCCCTTCGACGGTCGGTGCGTGCCGACGCCGAGCAGGCGCCGGGCGGCCTGCTCGTCGGCGAGCAGGTCGGCGGTGGGGCCCTGGTGGGCGGTCCGGCCGTCGGCCAGGACGACGCAGGGGCCGGCCACCCGGCGGACCAGGGCGAGGTTCTGTTCGACCAGCAGGACCGGCACGCGCTCGGCGACCCGGGCGAGCACGTCGGCGACCTCCGCCACGACCTTCGGGGCGAGCCCCTTGGTCGGCTCGTCGGCGATGATCAGCCGGTTGCCGTTGAGCAGTGTCCGGCCGATGGCCACCATCTGCTGCTGACCGCCCGACAGGGTGCCGGCCGGCTGCTTCTCGCGCTCCTTGAGCTCGGGGAAGAGCTGGTGGACGAGCCGGTAGTCCGGCGCCGCGTCGCGCTCCGCCAGCCGCAGGTTCTCCGCGACGGTGAGTCCGGCGAAGACGCCCCGGTCCTCCGGGGCGTAGCCGATGCCCTGCCGGACCACCCGGTGGGTGGGCAGGCCGGTCAGTTCGGTGCCGGCGAACCGGGTGCTGCCGGTGCGCGGGACCAGGCCCAGCACCGCCTTGACGGTCGTGGTCTTGCCGGCGCCGTTGCGCCCGAGCAGCGCGGTCACCCCGGTGGCGGCCACGTCCAGGTCGACGCCGTGCAGGATGTGCCGGCCACCGATGACGACCCGCAGGTCACGGACCTGGAGCAGGGTCACAGCGCCTCCCCGAGGTAGGCCTGCTGCACGGTGGCGTCGGCCATGACCGCCTCCGGCGTGTCGAGGGCGAGCAGCGTGCCGTGGTGCATGACCGCGAGGCGGTCGGCCAGGCCGAGCAGGACGTCCATGTGGTGCTCCACCATCAGCACGGTGCGGCCCTGGTCGCGGTGGACCGAGCGGATCAGCTCCACCAGCGCCGGCACCTCCTCCGCGCTGACCCCCGCCATCGGCTCGTCCAGCAGGATCAGCCGCGGGTCCCCGACCAGCAGCACCGCGAGTTCGAGCTTGCGCTTCTCGCCGTGGGACAGCGCGCCGGCCGACGCGTCGGCGCGGTGGCCCAGTCCGGTGCGCTCCAGGACGTCGGCCAGGGCGGTGCGGTAGCGCCCGGCCCGCCGCCACCAGCGGTACGAGGCGCCCGGGCCGGCCGCCGCCTGGGCGGCCAGGCGCAGGTGCTCGGCGACGGTGAGGCCCGGCCACAGCGAGGAGGTCTGGAAGGTCCGGCCAATGCCGAGCCGGGCCCGGGCCGGCACGGACAGCCCGGTGATGTCGGCGCCGTCGAGGGCGAGCGAGCCGTGGGTGGCCGGGTGGATGCCGGAGACGAGGTTGAACAGGGAGGTCTTGCCGGCGCCGTTGGGGCCGATGAAGGCGAGGAACTCGCCCTCCCGGACGCGGAAGGAGACGTCCTTGACGATCGGCACGCCGCGCACCGACCAGCCGAGGCCGCGCAGGTGCAGGACCGGGGTGGCGACGGCCGCCGGGCCCCGGGCGGGCGCGGGGGCGGTTCCCGACATCCGGCTCAGCCCGCGATCGGGGTGACGGGCGGCGCCACCTGGTCGGCGGGGAGGGTCTTCAGCACGGTCGGCCGGGCCGCGGCGCCCACCCCGGTCAACTGGACCTGGTACATCGGCTGCAGCAGTGCGTGGTCCTCGGCGCGGACGGTCAGCCGGCCCTTGACCCCGTCGAAGCTCCACCCCTCCAGCGCCTTGACCAGCACCGAGGTGTCCGCCGCCGAGCCGTGGCCGGCCTCGACGGCGTGGACGACCATCTGGGCGGCGGTGAAGCCGTCGGGGGTGAAGATGTCGGGCGTGCCGCCGTCCTTGGCCAGCGCCGCGGTCATCGCCTTCTCCACGTCCGTGCCGGCGGCGCCGCCGAAGTAGTGGTCGAGGAAGGAGATCTTCTCGCCGGCCGCGCCGAACAGCGGGTAGGAGGCCGCCAGGTCCAGGCCGGTGACCACCTTGGTGGCGGCGAACACGTCCTGCTGGTTGAGCGAGGTCCACAGGGCCGACGCGGTGTCACCGGCCCACGCGACGAACAGCAGGTCGGGCCTGGCGGCCTTGGCCTGGGTCGCGAACGGGGTCAGGTCGGTGGCGCTCGGCGGGGCCAGCACCGCGTCCACGCTCGCGCCCTGCGCGCCGAGCACCGCCTTGACCGCCGCCACGTTGGCCTGGCCGAAGGCGCTGTCCTGGGCGAGCACGGTGACCTTCTTGCCGGCGGCGTCGCCGAGGAACGCGGCGGCGGCCCGGATGTCCTGGTAGGACTGCCGGCCGGACCGGAAGGTGTACGCGTTCAGGCCGGTGACCTTGTCGGCGGCGGCCGGACCGCTGATGAACAGCACCTTGTTCTGCGCGGCGATCGGCGCCACCTGCAGGGCCACGCCGGAGGCGGTCGAGCCCGCCAGGATCCTGCAGCCCTTGCCGATCAGGTCCTTGGCCTCGGAGACGGCCTTGGCCGGGTCACCCGCGTCGTCCTGCTCGGTGAACTCGATCCGGTGGCCGTCGACCGCGTCGGTTCCCTTGGTCGCGTAGTCCAGTCCGGCCTTGAAGCCCGCCAGGTACTGCTTGCCGTACGCGGCCAGCGGCCCGGTCTTCGAGTAGACCAGTCCGACCTTGACCGGCTCCTTGGCGCCGCCCGCGTCGGACGCCGCCCCGGCCGTCCCGGCCTTGGCGCACCCGGCCACGAGCAGGCCGGCGGCGGCGAGCACGGCCGTCCTGCGCCCGAGGCGGCGGGCGCGGGCGGGCGCGGTGGATCTGACCGGACGTGCGGACGTCGGCATGGTTCGGCTCCTGACGTGCTGGGTTGCGGCCTGGGGATGCCGGAACCGTAGAACCGCGGCGCGGCGCGCGACATGTGGCGCGGCACCGCACCGGTCCGGCCCGTCATGGCACCGGCCACCATGCCGGGCTGACCCGGCGGCAGGCCCGCGGCGGTCCGCCCGGGCGGCTGACGCACCGTCGGACCGCCACCCGTCAGCGTCACCGGACGACGCCCGCGGACGACGCCGGTGGACCACGCCGGTGGACGCCGGTGGACGACACCGCACCGCCGATCGGATCATCGCAGCGCGCCGATCAGCGGCGGCCGGGGTCGGCCGCTGTAACGTCCGCCGCAGCGCACCAGCCCCGAGCAGGGCAGCCCGCCCGGAGGAGGACCACTGCCATGGCCGATCGCGGGGCCGCACGGCGACCGCCGGAGGGCCACCGGCCGGGCGAGCACGACACGGCGCGCGCGGCGCTGGTGATCGGTGCCCTCGGGGTGGTCTTCGGCGACATCGGCACCAGCCCGATCTACACCCTGCAGACCGTGTTCAACCCGGACGACCCGCACCCCGTGCCCGTCACCTCCCAGAACGTCTACGGGGTGGTGTCGCTGGTGTTCTGGTCGGTGGTGGTCATCGTCCTGGTCACCTACGTGCTGCTCGCGATGCGCGCCGACAACGACGGCGAGGGCGGCATCATGGCCCTGATCACGCTGCTGCGCCGGTCCGGCTCGCAGCGCAGCCGGCGGGTCACCGCGGTGCTGGCCGCGCTCGGCATCTTCGGTGCCTCCCTCTTCTTCGGCGACAGCATGATCACCCCGGCGATCTCGGTGCTCTCCGCGGTCGAGGGGCTCAAGGTGGTCGAGCCGTCGCTGGACAGCGCCGTGGTGCCGGGCACCGCGGCGATCATCGTGGTGCTGTTCCTGGTGCAGCGCAGGGGGACGGCGGCGGTGGGCCGGGTGTTCGGCCCGGTGATGATCGTCTGGTTCGCCGTCATCGGCACCTGCGGCGTGACCGGCATCGTGGACCACCCGCAGATCCTGCGGGCGCTCTCCCCCGGCTACGCGCTGGGGTTCCTGGTGGGCCACTTCGGCACCGCGTTCTTCGCGCTGGCCGCCGTCGTGCTCGCGGTCACCGGCGCCGAGGCGCTCTACGCCGACATGGGGCACTTCGGCCGCCCGGCGATCACCCGCGGCTGGCTGTTCCTCGTCTTCCCCGCGTGCATGCTGAGCTACCTCGGCCAGGGCGCACTGATCCTCGGCGACCCGAAGAACATCAGCGGCCCGTTCTTCCTGCTCGCGCCCGGCTGGGCCCGGCTGCCGCTCGTCGTGCTCGCCACCGCCGCGACGGTGATCGCCTCCCAGGCGGTGATCACCGGCGCCTACTCGGTCGCCTCGCAGGCCGCCCAGCTCGGCTACCTGCCGCGGCTGCGGATCGCCTACACCTCCGAGTCGACCATGGGTCAGATCTACGTCCCCTGGGTCAACTGGCTGCTGATGGTCTCGGTGCTGACCCTGGTGTTCGCGTTCCGCAGCTCGGCCGCGCTCGCCTTCGCGTTCGGCATGGCGGTCACCGGGACCATCACCATCACCACCCTGCTCTTCTTCTACGTCGCCCGTTCGCGGTGGCGGACGCCGGTCTGGCTGCTGGTCGGCGGCGCGAGCCTGCTGCTCCTGGTCGACCTGCTGTTCGTGGCGGCCAACGTGACCAAGCTGGTGCACGGCGCCTGGCTGCCGCTGCTGATCGGGATCACCGTCTTCACGGTCATGACGACCTGGCAGCGCGGCCGCCGGCTGGTCACCGCGGAGCGCGAGCGCCGCGAGGGGCCGCTGCGCGAGTTCGTCGACCGGCTGCGCAGCGGCGAGGTACCGACGGTCCGGGTCGCGGGCACCGCCGTCTTCCTCAACCGGGGCAAGCAGACCGCACCGCTGGCCATGCGGGCCAACGTGGCGCACAACCGGGTCCGGCACGACCACGTCGTGATCGTCTCCATCGAGACCGAGACCGTGCCCCGCGTCCCGGCCGACCGGCGGGTGGTCGTCGACGCCCTCGGCACCGCCGAGGACGGGATCATCCACGTCGCCGCCCGCTACGGCTACATGGAGACCCCGGACGTGCCCGGCGCCCTGGCGCTGCTGGACCCGGCCGACACCGAGGGCCTGCTCGACCTGGACCGGGCCTCCTACTTCCTGTCGAAGATCGAGCTGCGCCGCGGGCCGACCCGGACGATGGCCCTGTGGCGCAAGCGGCTGTTCATCGCCACCTCGTACATCACCGCCGACGCGGCCGAGTACTTCGGCCTGCCCGGCGACCGCACGGTGATCATGGGGTCGCACATCGAGATCTAGCGGGACTCCACGCGCACCTGAGCGATGCCCAGAGTTCAGCCCCAGGTTCCAAGAGTTAAGATCCACGAACGGGGTGGGGCACACGAACGAGTGCTCGGTGTCCACAGGGAGTGGGGGATCATGGAGATACGGGACGGCATACCCGGGCCCTCGGCGGCTCACGGGCCCGCGCACGGGCGGCCCGCCCCGGCGCGCCCGCGCCCCGGGAGGGCCCGGTGCTGAAGAACGACTACGCCTACCCCGCCACCGACACCGCGACCGACCCGGCCCGTACCGGGGTGGCCGCCCCCGTGCGGGGCCGGGCGCCGGAGCCGGCGCCGCAGCGGCGGGCCTGGTGGCGCCGGGGCCGGTGGGAGCTGCTGCTGCTGGTGTACGCCGCCTACGACGGCAGCCGACTGCTCGTCAGCGGCAACCGGCTGCAGGCCGAGCAGCACGGGCGGGACCTGCTCGCGGTGGAGCGGGCGGTCGGCCTGAGCCCGGAGCACTGGCTCAACCGGGCCTTCGCCGACCACGGCTGGCTCGGCATACCCGCCGACTTCATGTACGCCACCCTGCACTACGCGGTCACCGCGGTGGTGCTCTTCTGGGTGTGGCGGTTCCGCCGGGCGCACTACGTCCACGCCCGCAACTGGCTCCTGCTGACCACGACGCTCGGCCTGGTCGGCTTCGTGGGCTTCCCCACCGCACCGCCCCGACTGCTCGACAGTTCCTCGGGCTTCGTGGACATCCTCGCGCAGCACGCCTCGCTCGGCTGGTGGAGCGGCGGCGGCGGCGTGCCGAAGGGCCTCGCCGCGCTGACCAACGACTACGCGGCGATGCCGAGCCTGCACGTGGGTTGGGCGCTCTGGTGCGGCCTGCTGGTGTACCGGCTCGGCCGCAACCGCGCGATCCGCGTGCTCGGCCTGCTCTACCCGGCGACCATCGCCGTCGTGGTGATGGGCACCGCCAACCACTACCTGCTGGACTGCGTGGCCGGCGTCCTCGTGACCCTCCTCGGCCTGTGGGGCACCGGGCTGATGATGCGCCTGGGCGCGCGGATCGGCGCGGTGCGCGCCGCCCGCCGCGGCTGACCGACCGTCCGACCCGACGCCGACAGCCCGGCCGGATTCCTCCGGCCGACCCGACGCCGACAGCCCGGCCGGATTCCTCCGGCCGACCCGACGCCGACAGCCCGGCCGGAT
>NZ_JBHYKG010000252.1:0-13095 GCF_042741245.1 Kitasatospora sp. NPDC058965 | reverse complement strand
GAGCGGGCGCCGGCGGCGGCACGGTCCGCGAGGGCGGCACCCGGCGGCCGCGCTTGCGCTCGATCAGCTCCAGGGCGCTGGGCGGCAGCCACTCGCCCTCCGACTCCCCGGCGTCGTCCCGGGAGAAGAGGTGCGGGGCCAGCTCGGCCTGGATCTGCTCGGGGGTCGGCCGGTGCTCGGGGGACGGCCGCATGCAGGCCCGCACCAGGTCCACCAGCTCCAGCGGCAGGCCGGACAGGTCCGGCTGCTCGCGCAGCAGCTTGAAGACCGTCTCCACCGGGTTGCCGCCGCGGTAGGGCGGGTGGCCGGTGGCGCAGAAGACGGTCAGCGAGCCGAGCGAGAAGACGTCGCTGGCGCCGGTCACGCTGCGGCTGTCCTTGGCCTGCTCCGGGGACATGTAGGCCGGCGTGCCGACCGCCACGTTGGTCATGGTCAGCCGGGTGTGCGAGACCCCGGCCGCGATCCCGAAGTCGATCACCCGCGGGCCGTCCTCGACCACCAGCACGTTGGACGGCTTGAGGTCACGGTGCACCAGGCCGACGGCGTGGATGGACTGCAGCGCCTCCGCGATGCCGGCGATCAGCCAGCGCACCGCGTCCACCGGCAGCGGCCCGCACTCGCCGACCAGGTCCTCCAGCGAGGGGGCCGGCACGTAGGCGGTGGCCAGCCACGGCACCCGGGCGTCCGCGTCCGCGTCCACCACGGCGGCGGTGTAGAAGCCGCCCACCGTCTTGGCCGCGGCGATCTCCCGGGCGAACCGGACCCGGAACAGCTCGTCCTCGGCCAGTTCGCCGCGCACCGTCTTGATCGCCACCCGGCGGCCGGAGGCGGACCGCGCCAGGTACACCAGCCCCATCCCACCGGCGCCGAGGCGCCCGAGCACCTCGAAGGGCCCGATCCGTCTCGGATCCTGCGCCGTCAGCTGGTCCACTCGGCTGCCACCTCCCCGTCCCCGCACTGCCACCCTCCCCCAGCCTTCGGCCGGGAGGTGCCCCCATGGGGCCGGACCTGATTGTCCAATGCGGCCGCCGTCTGAGCCAATCTCCCCCCGTCCCGTGTTCCCGACCGTGTCGTGCCGCTTCGTCCTGATCCGGCCGTCCCGTCAGCCGCCCTGCCCGAAACGCGTTCTGACACTCCTTCGGAGGTCACCGCATTCACGCGCGGCACTACACAGAGCAACCCGAAGCCCCTTCAGCCCACGCGCCGTCACTCTGTGCCGTCATCAGCACACGGGGGGGCTTCGAATATCGCTATCCCCGTCGCTATTGCCACCCCCGGGCGGACTAATAGTCGCATCACCGAATCGCGCCATGATCGGTGCGCGGTAAGCTGACGGCATGACAGGACAAGTTCGCACCGTCGACGGTCGCGTCGCCGGGCGACGCGGACAGGAGACGCGGCAGAAGCTGCTCGACTGCCTCCGCGAGATGCTCAGCACGTCGCCTTACCGGGACGTCAAGGTCATCGACGTCGCCCGTATGGCGGGTACCTCCCCCGCGACCTTCTACCAGTACTTCCCGGATGTCGAGGGCGCAGTCCTCGAGATCGCCGAGGAAATGGCCAAGGACAGCGTCGAGCTCAAAGAGCTGATCGACGGAAAGTCCTGGGCAGGAAAGTCCGGCACCACCACCTCCGAAGAACTGGTGGACGGATTCCTCGCCTTCTGGCGCAAGAACGATGCCATTCTGCGTGTGGTCACGCTGGGTGCCGCAGAAGGGGACAAGCGGTTCTTCAAGATCCGCATGACCGTCCTCAACTCGGTGGCCAAGCCGCTCGCGGACGCCATCAAGGAGCTCCAGGCCAAGGGCCAGGCCGACAAGGCGCAGGACGCCGCAGCGGTGGCCGGTTCGCTGATCTCGCTGCTCGCGTCGGCGGCCGAGCACCAGAAGGCCTTCACCTCCTGGGGCGTCAAGGTCAAGGACCTCAAGCCCACCCTCGCCCCCATGGTGTACCTGGGCGTCACCGGCAAGAAGCCGCCCAGGTAGACCTCCCGACCACCCGGTAGTCCCCAGCACCACACATGTGCTTGCGCGTGCCCCGGCCTCCTGTCCGGTGGAACGTCGGGCGGCGGCCGTGTCCTCGGGGGAGGTTCGCCGACGTACCGCAGCGCGCCCGCACGACAGAACGCCGAAGGGGCGGGACCCGTACCAGGGTCCCGCCCCTTCGCGCTGCGCGTGGCAGCGACACGCCTCAGGGGCAGCGGATCACCTGTCCGGCGTACGCCAGCCCGCCGCCGAAGCCGAACAGCAGCACCGGGTCGCCGGTGGACAGCTCGCCGCGCTCGACCAGCTTGCTCAGCGCCAGCGGCACGGAGGCGGCCGAGGTGTTGCCGGACTCCACCACGTCCCGGGCGATCACCGCGTCCGGTGCGCCCAGCTTGCCGGCGATCGCCTCGATGATCCGCAGGTTGGCCTGGTGCGCCACGAAGCCCTTCAGCGCGGCCGGCTCGATCCCGGCCTTGGCGCAGGCCTCGCGGGCCAGCGGGGCGATCTTGGTGGTGGCCCAGCGGAAGACCGCCTGGCCCTGCTGGCTGATCACCGGCTTCCAGCCGGTGATGACCACCGCGTCGTTCTTCTCCGGCTCCGAGCCCCACAGCACCGGGCCGATCCCGGGCTCCGCGCCGTCCTCCTGGGCCTCCACCACGGCCGCGCCCGCGCCGTCGGCGAAGATCACGCAGGTCGACCGGTCGGTCCAGTCGAGGGTGTCGCTCATCCGCTCCGCGCCGATCACCAGCGCCCGGGTGGCGGCGCCGGCCCGGATCGCGTGGTCGGCGGTGGCCAGCGCGTAGGAGAAGCCGGAGCAGACCGTGTTGATGTCGTACGCGGCGGGCGCCGGGATGCCGAGCCGGGCCGCCACCGCGCAGGCGGTGTTGGGGCTGCGCTCCACCGCCGTGCAGGTGGCCACCACCACCAGGTCGATCTCGGCGGCGCTGCGCCCGCTGGCGGCGAGCGCCTTCTGGGCCGCCTCGGTGGCCAGGTCGACCAGGGTCTCCGACTCGGCGATGTGCCGTTGGCGGATCCCCACGCGGCTGCGGATCCACTCGTCGTCGGTGTCGACCAGCGCGGCGAGGTCCGCGTTGGTGAGGACCTTGGCGGGCTGGTAGTGGCCGAGCGCGGTGATGCGGGAACCGGTCATGATGCCATGCAACCGGGTTACTCGCGCGTCAACCGGTCACGGCCTGTGACAACGTCCGGCCCCGGAAGCTGTAGGAGCCGGACAACGGGCCTTGCGGCACAAGGGCTCCGCGGAGCGCTACGCGGCCAGCGAAGCTGCGTCGCCCATCACGATCACCGGGTGGGCGGCCGGGTCCAGGGTGCGCAGCAGTTCGGCCATGGTGTCCTCGGTCAGCGAGATGCAGGCGTGGGTCGGGCCGCCGTGATCCACGTGCAGCCAGATGCCGCCGCCCTTGGCCGCGCCCAGCGGCTCGCGCCGGTCCAGCGGGGAATTGCCCGGGACCCGGTTGTAGTCGATCGCCACCACGTAGTCGAAGGCGCCGGCCAGCGAGTCCCCGGTGAAGCCGGAGCCCTCGGCGACGAAGGCGTCGTCCTGGTGGTACGGCAGCTTGCTGCCCGGGTCGGCCTTGCGGCCGCCCGCGTCGCTGAGCGAGAAGACGCCCACCGGGCTGCGCAGGTCGCCCTCGTGGTGGTCGGTGGTCCAGCCCGCGTAGCCGTTGTGCGCCGGCCAGGCCGCGCCGGGGCGCCACCGGCCGTCCGGGGTGCGGCTGTACAGCGTCACCGTGGTGTCGGCCGCGTCCTTGCCGCTGCCCGCGGCGACCAGCACCTGGGTGCTGTCGGCCGGGATCCGGGCCAGGAAGGCGGCGCTCAGCCCGGGCAGCTGCGCCAGCGTGCCGTCGGCCCGGTCGGACCGGTCGGCGGCGGGCGCGTCGGTGTGCGGGGCGGCCGCGGTCGGGCTCGGGCCGGTCGGCGACGGCAGCGGCCGGTCGGGGGCGCTGAGCGGCAGCGCGAGCCCGCGGCCGTGCGCCGCCAGCATCCCGCCCGGGCCGAAGCCCAGCCAGCCGGCGGCCGCGGCTATCAGCAGCGTCATGGTGCCGGCCGCGGCCCGGCCGCGGCGGCGGCGGGACTTGCGCCGCCGCCCGCGGGCCTGCGCCCGCGGGCCCGGCGCGCCCGCGCCACCCGGCTGGTCGGGCCGCGGGGAGCGGCCGCGACGGCGGCTGCCGCTGGCACGATGGGATCCGGACATGCGCCCGATCTTCCCAAACAGACAACGGATTGGTAAACCCGCGCCGCCCTAAATCGCTGTGAAGGGGCGTCAGCGCTGGTGAAGGCCGGTGACGCTCAGAGGCGCATCGCCTGCGGAGTGTCCCGACGGGTGAGATCGGGGCCCTCGTACTCGCGGATGACCTGGTAGCGGGTGTTGCGCTCGACCGGCCGGAAACCGGCGTCCCGGATCAGGTCCAGCAGGTCCTCGCGGCCCAGCTTGTTCGGGGTGCCGAAGTTGTCCGCGTCGTGGGTGATCTTGTACTCGACCACCGAGCCGTCCATGTCGTCCGCGCCGTGGCTGAGCGCCAGCTGCGCGGTGGTGACCCCGTGCATCACCCAGAAGACCTTCACGTGCGGCACGTTGTCGAAGAGCAGCCGGGAGACCGCGAAGGTCTTCAGCGCCTCGGCGCCGGTGGCCATCTCGGTGCGGGCCATCAGCCTGTTGCGGACCACGCCGTCCTTGGAGTCGTGGAAGTCGTGCTGGTAGCGCAGCGGGATGAAGACCTGGAACCCGCCGGTCTCGTCCTGCAGCTCGCGCAGCCGCAGCACGTGGTCCACCCGGTGCCGGGGCTCCTCGATGTGGCCGTAGAGCATGGTGCACGGGGTCTTCAGGCCCTTGCTGTGCGCCAGCCGGTGGATCCGCGACCAGTCCTCCCAGTGGGTGTCGTGGTCGACGATGTGCTGGCGGACCTCCCAGTCGAAGATCTCCGCGCCGCCGCCGGTCAGCGACTCCAGGCCGGCGTCGATCAGCTCGTCCAGGATCTCGTCCGCGCTCAACCCGCTGATCTTCTCGAACCAGTGGATCTCGGTGGCGGTGAAGGCCTTCAGCGAGACGTTCGGCAGCGCCGCCTTCAGCTCCCGCAGCGACCGCGGGTAGTACCGCCAGGGCAGCGTCGGGTGCAGGCCGTTGACGATGTGCAGCTCGGTGAGCGACTCGCTCTCCATCGCCTTCGCCAGCCGCACCGCCTCCTCGATCCGCATCGTGTAGGCGTCCTTCTCGCCCGGCTTGCGCTGGAACGAGCAGTAGGCGCAGGAGGCGGCGCACACGTTGGTCATGTTCAGGTGGCGGTTGACGTTGAAGTGGACCACGTCGCCGTTCTTCCGGGTGCGCACGTGGTGCGCCAGGCCGCCCAGCCAGGCCAGGTCGTCGCTCTCGTAGAGCGCGATCCCGTCCTCGCGGGTCAGCCGCTCGCCCGAGTGGACCTTCGCCTCCAGCTCGCGCTTCAGCCCTGCGTCCATGCGGTGCCCCGCCTCCTGTCCTTCGGTTTCACAGTCCGGACACGAGACTACGCCTATGCCTGGTCGCCCCAGGCCAGCAGCTCCGCCAGCAGCGCGGGTTCCACGTTCCCGCCGCTCACCACGGCCGCGCAGACCCGGCCGCCGATCTCCTTGGCCCGGTGCAGGTACGCCGCCGTGGCCACCGCACCGGACGGCTCGGCCACCAGCCGGCCGCGCCGGGCCAGCACCGCGACGGTGTCCCGGATCTCCTCCTCGGTGACCGTGACGATGTCGTCCACGTAGGCCGTCAGGTGCTCGAACGGCAGCAGGCCGACCGTCGGGGTGCGCAGGCCGTCGGCGATGGTGCGGTAGGTGTCGGCGACCGGCCAGACCACCCGGGTGCCCGAGCGCAGGCTGCCCTGCGCGTCGGCGGCCAGCTCCGGCTCCACCCCGACCACCCGCACCCCGGGGGTGGTCAGCTTGAGCGCGGCCGCGGTGCCGCTGATCAGCCCGCCGCCGGAGACCGGGACCAGCACGGTGTCCAGCTCGTCCGGGGCGTCCTCGCCGATCTCCAGGCCCACCGTGCCCTGTCCGGCGATGATGTGCGGGTCGTCGTACGGCGGCACCCAGACGTAGCCGTGACGGCGCTTCAGCTCGCCCGGCACGTCGTCCCGCTCCTCGGGCGACACCAGCAGCACCTCGGCGCCGAACGCGCGGGTGTTGGCCACCTTCACCGCGGGCGAGGTGTCCGGCATCACGATCACGGCCCTGATGCCCAGCAGCGACGCCGCGTAGGCCACCGCCTGCGCGTGGTTGCCGCTGGACTGGGCGACCACGCCGCGGGCCCGCTCGTCCTCGGTGAGCGCGGCCAGCCGGTTGTAGGCGCCGCGGATCTTGAAGGCGCCGGTCGGCTGGAGGTTCTCGGGCTTGAGCCAGAGCCGGCGGTTGCCGTCCTCGGCCCACGGGCAGGGCATCAGCGGGGTGCGCACCGCCACCCCCGCGATCCGGCGCTGCGCCGCGCGCAGCTCTTCCAGTCCGACCAGTGCCATCAGCCGTTCACTCCCCCTCGCCCAACGGCAGCTCGCTGACCCGGTTCTCCCACTTGGTGGAGAGCACCACGGTGGTCCGGGTGCGGGCCACCCCCTTGGTGCCGGAGAGCCGCTTGACCACCGACTCCAGGCCCTCCACGTCGGAGACCCGGACCTTCAGCATGTACGAGTCGTCGCCCGCGATGAACCAGCAGTCCTCGACCTCGCCGAGGTCCTTCAACCGGCGCGCCACGTCCTCGTGGTCGGCCGCGTCGGTGAGCTGAAGACCGATCAGCGCCGTCACGCCGAAGCCCAGCGAGGCCGGGTTGACGGTGGCCCGGTACCCGGTGATCACCCCCGCCTGCTCCAGCCGGTTGATCCGGTCCGTCACGCTCGGACCCGACAGGCCCACCAGACGGCCCAGTTCCGCGTAGGAAGCCCGGCCGTTCTCCCGCAGCGCCTGGATGAGCTGTCTGTCCACCGTGTCCATGTACCGTCCCGCGTCCTTCCGAACCCAGATATCGCAGAGAACATACTCTCCCGGCACGGGCGCTCTTACGCCCCCTGGGCACCACCCGGGCGCGCCCGAGCCGCACCCAGCTCGCCCGACCAGCGCCGGTACAGCCCGTGCGGCACCCCGACGGCGTCCAGCACCCGGCCCGCCACGAAGTCCACCAGCTCCTGGGCGGTGGACCCGCCGGCGTAGAAACCGGGCGAGGCGGGCAGCACCACCGCGCCGGCCTCGTCCAGCGCGACCAGGTGACGCAGCGTCACTCCGTCGAGCGGCGTCTCGCGCACGCAGACCACCAGCGGGCGGCGCTCCTTGAGGGTGACGGCGGCGGCCCGCTGCAGCAGGTCCTTGCTCAGCCCGAGCGCGATCCCGGCCACCGCCCCCGTGGTGGCCGGCACCACCAGCATCCCCTTGGCCGGGTAGGAGCCGCTGGACGGGCCGGCCGCGAAGTCGCCCGCGGCCCAGTACCGCACGTCGGCCAGGTCGACCCCGTCGCCCAGCCAGGCGGCCAGGTCGGTGCGCCAGTGGGCGTCCCGGAAGGAGATCCCGGTCTCGTCCAGGATGGTCAGCCGCGCGGCCCGGCTGACCACCAGGTCCACCGCCTCGCCGGCCGCCAGCAGCGCGCGGATCACCGCGGCCGGGTACGGGGTGCCGGAGGCCCCGGCGACCGCGACGATCCACGGCCGCCTGGTCAGGAGGTGTTCATTGCCCATACCTGGCACCCTAGGCCCTGTGTCGGGGGAGGATGGTGGGGTGACTGCTCCGGTTCTGCACGACCTCACCCATCAGGTCACCACCGCGATGCCCGTCTACCCGGGCGATCCGGAGGTGTCCCTGCACCCGGCGCTGACCACCGCGACCGCCGGGGTCAACGTGCTCTCGGTGCACCTCGGTTCGCAGTCCGGCACGCACGTGGACGCGCCGTACCACGTGGACGTCACCTGGCCGACCCTGGACGGGCTGCCGCTGGAGCGGTTCACCGGCCCCGCGGTGGTGGCCGACCTGCGCGCGCTGCCCGCCCGCACCGCCGTGACGGCCGATCAGCTCGCCCCGGCGCTGGCCCTGGTGGTGCCCGGGACGGTGCTGCTGCTGGCCACCGGCTGGCCGCGGTTCTGGGGCACCGGCCGGTACCTGGCGCACCCGTACCTGACCCCGGAGGCGGCTCGGGCGATCGTCGCGGCCGGCGTCCGCACGGTCGGGGTGGACGCGCTCAACGTCGACCCCACCCCCGACCCCGGGCCGGGCGACCCGGCGGTGGCCGCGCTGCTGGCCGGCCTGGCCGACGACCACGACCCGGCCCCGGCGCCCGAGCCGGAGCTGGCCGCGCACCGGATCCTGCTCGGTGCCGAGGGCGGCGGGGTGATCTGCGAGAACCTCACCGACCTGACGGTGCTGCTGGAGGCGCAGGCCCGGCAGAAGCCGATCACCGTCTCGCTCTTCCCGCTGCGGCTGGCGGCGGCCGACGGCGCGCCGGTGCGGGCGGTGGCCAGCATCGGCTGACCGGCGGCCAGCACCGGTCGATCACAACGGACTTGGTCTAGACCATCCAGGGAGCGCACCGATAGGCTGACCGGCCATGGCAGAGATCATCGGAGTGGTGGAGCGCCTGTGGCGCTACCCCGTGAAGTCCACCGCCGGCGAGCGCCTGGCCGCGGTGGCCGTCGATGATCGCGGCCTGGCCGGGGACCGCCTGTACGCCGTGCGCGACGGCGAGGGCCGGTTCGGCTCCGGCAAGACCACCCGCCGGTTCCGCCGGATGGACGGCCTGCTGC
Source organism: Kitasatospora sp. NPDC058965 (assembly GCF_042741245.1). Taxonomy (NCBI): domain Bacteria; kingdom Bacillati; phylum Actinomycetota; class Actinomycetes; order Kitasatosporales; family Streptomycetaceae; genus Kitasatospora; species Kitasatospora sp. NPDC058965. Next base: position 4,346 of record NZ_JBHYKG010000252.1, on the reverse strand, counting down.
GGCTCGGCTCCCGGCTCGGGCGGGCACTGGACGGCCCGGAGCTGATCGACCCGCTGGGCCGCACCGTCCCCGACCCGACCGCCTTCCTGCGCGCCTACCTGCAGCGCCCCGACGTCGAACTGGCCCGCGAGGACGCGGTCTCGCACTTCGACCAGCTGCCGGTCAGCGTGCTCAGCACCGCCACCCTGGACTGGCTGCGCGAGGCCGTCCCGACCGCCCTGGTGGACGAACGCCGGTTCCGCCCCAACGTCCTGCTGCGCACCCCGCCCGGCACCCGTCCGTTCGTCGAGGACGAGTGGTTCGGCCGCGAGGGCCGGCTCAGGTCCGGGCTGCGGCTGGCCTTCGTCCGCTCCAGCGAGCGGTGCGTGATGTCCACCGCCGCCCAGCCCGGACTGCCGCACGCCCCCGAGATCCTGCGCACCCTGGCCCGCGCGCACGACGGCCGGCTGGACGCGCTGGCCACCGTCACCGTGCCGGGCGTGCTCCGGGTCGGCGACCGGCTGCGGCTGCACTGAGGCCCGCCGCGGCCGCACCGGACCGGATCACCGCGGCTCGGCCGCCAGCAGGCAGAACGGGTGCCCCGCCGGGTCGGCGTAGACCACCCAGCCCGCCTCGCGCCGCAGGAAGGCCGCGCCGTGCGCCGTCACCTCGCGCTCGGCCCCGGCCAGGTCCGCCACCTCGACGTCCAGGTGGAACTGCTGCGGGTGGGCCGGGTCCGGCCACTGCGGCGGGTGGAAGTCCGCCACCCGCTGGAAGGCCAGCACCAGGCCGGCCGGGGTGTGCAGGGTGGACCACCCGTCGTCCAGCGACCAGCGCGGGTCCGGCCGGTCCACCTCGCCGCCGAGCAGCAGGGCGTAGAACCGGGCCAGCGCGGGCGGGTAGTGGCAGTCCAGGACCACGCACTGCAGGGTGCCGAGCATCGCGGGCCTCCTCCTCGTCGCTGCTCCGATCCTCTCAGGCCAGGTGCATCCCGCGCAGGATCAGGTCGAGCAGCGCGAAGACGAAGAGCGAGATGCCGACGAAGCCGTTGGTGGTGAAGAAGGCCCGGTTCAGCCGGGACAGGTCGCCCGGCTTGACGATCGCGTGCTCGTAGCAGAACGCCGCGATCACCACGACCAGGCCCACGTAGAACGACGGGCCGGCATCGGTCAGCACCCCGTACCAGGCGAGCAGCGCGGTGGTCACCACGTGGCAGCCGCGCGCGCCGTACAGCGCCGCCGCGATGCCGAACCGGGCCGGCACCGAGCGGACGCCCTCGGCCCGGTCGGCGGCCACGTCCTGGCAGCCGAAGATCAGGTCGAAGCCGCCGATCCAGATGCCGACCGCCAGGCCGAGCACCACCGCGTCCCAGGACCAGGTACCGGTCACCGCGAGCCAGGCGCCCACCGGGCCCATCGCCTGGGCCAGGCCCAGGATCGCGTGCGGGAAGTCGGTGAACCGCTTGCCGTACGGGTAGACCACCATCGGCACCACGGCCACCGGGGCCAGCGCCAGGCAGAGCGGGTTGAGCAGCGCCGCCGCCCCCAGGAAGACCAGCAGGGCCAGCGCCGAGCCGGTGTAGGCGGTGCGCAGCGAGACCGCGCCGGTGACCAGCTCGCGGCCCGCGGTGCGCGGATTGCGGGCGTCGATCTCCCGGTCGATGATCCGGTTGGCCGCCATCGCGAAGGTGCGCAGCGCGACCATGGCCACGGTGACCAGGAAGAGCGTGCCCCAGTGCACCCGCCGGTCGGCCAGGAACATCGCGGTCAGGGTGGCGATGTAGGCGAACGGGAGGGCGAAGATCGAGTGCTCGATCAGCACCAGCCGCAGGAAGGCCTTGACCTTGCCCGGCGGCGGCGGCGCTTCGAACAGGTCGGCCGTCGTGCTCACAGTCCGTATTCCTTCCAGCGCCTGGTCACCTTGGCGGCGGTGGCCGGGTCCGAGGTGATCATCTCGGGCCACCCGCCGTCCCGGGTGTACCCCTCCTCGGGGAGCTTACGGGTCGCGTCGATGCCCGCCTTGCCGCCCCAGAACTTCTGGTACGAGGCGTGGTCCAGGTGGTCCACCGGGCCCTCCACCACGCTCAGGTCACGGCTGTAGTCCACGTTGCCCAGGGCCCGCCAGGCGACCTCCTGGTAGTCGTGCACGTCGCAGTCGGCGTCCACCACGATGATCAGCTTGGTCAGCGACATCATGTGCGCGCCCCAGACCGCGTGCATCACCTTCTGGGCGTGCTTGGGGTACTTCTTGTCGATCGAGACGATCACGCAGTTGTGGAAGCCGCCGGCCTCCGGCAGGTCGTAGTCCACGATGTCCGGCACGATCACCTTGAGCAGCGGCAGGAAGAACCGCTCGGTGAACTTGCCCAGCGGGCCGTCCTCGGTGGGCGGGCGGCCGACCACGATGGACTGCAGCAGCGGGCGGCGGCGCATGGTGACGCAGTCGACGGTCAGCGCCGGGAACGGCTCCTGCGGGGTGTAGAAGCCGGTGTGGTCGCCGAACGGGCCCTCCGGCAGCAGCTGGTCCGGCTCCAGCCAGCCCTCCAGCACCACCTCGGCGTCGGCCGGCACCTGCAGCGGCACGGTCTTGCAGTCGACCATCTTGACCCGCTCGCCGGCCACGAAGCCGGCGAACAGGTACTCGTCGATGTCCCCGGGCAGCGGCGCGGTGGCCGCGTAGGTCACCACCGGCGGGCAGCCGAAGGCGATCGCCACCGGCAGCCGCTCGCCGCGCCGGGCCGCCACGGCCGCGTGGTTGCGGCTGTCCTTGTGGATCTGCCAGTGCATCCCGATGGTGCGCCGGTCGTGCCGCTGCAGCCGGTACAGGCCCAGGTTGCGGACCCCGGTGTCCGGGTCCTTGGTGTGGGTCAGGCCCAGGTTGAAGAAGGAGCCGCCGTCCTTGGGCCAGGTGAACAGGGCGGGCAGCTGGTCCAGGTCCACCTGGTCCCCGGTCAGCACCACCTCCTGCACCGGCGCCTCGGTGGACTTGACCTTGCGCGGCGGCACGTGGGTCATCGAGGCGAGCTTGCCGAAGGCGTCCCGCACGCCGGTGAAGCCGTGCGGCAGCTCGGGCTTGAGCAGGCCGGCGATCTTCTCCGCGATGTCCTCGGGCGACTTGAGGCCGAGCGCCTTGGCGAGGCGGCGCTCGGTGCCGAAGACGTTCATCGCCAGCGGCATCGCCGAGCCCTTGACGTTCTCGAAGAGCAGCGCCGGGCCCTTCTCCTTCTGCACCCGGTCGACGATCTCCCCGACCTCCAGGTAGGGGTCGACCTCCACCTTGATGCGCTTGAGCTCGCCTTCTCGTTCGAGGGCCCGCAGGAAGGAGCGGAGATCGTCGTATGCCATGGGAGCCAGTATCGGGCACGCGTTAGCCTGGGCCGGTCATCGGGCTCCCGGCCGGCCGGGGCGCCCGGTCCGCCCGCGCGCCGAGGGGTCGCCACCGTGCTGGAGTACCTGCCGTTCCTGCTCGTCCTGGCCCTGTGGGTGTGGGCCTTCGTGGACTGCCTGAGCACGCCCGAGGAGCAGGTCCGCCACCTGCCGAAGGTGGTCTGGGTGCTGGTCATCCTGTTCTTCGGCGAGGTGCTGCTCGGTCCGCTCGCGTGGCTGCTCGCAGGGCGCCGGCGCGGCCCGCTGCCCCTCGCCCGCCCGGCCGCCGGCGGACCCGGGCGCACCCTGGCGCCGGACGACGATCCGGAGTTCCTCGCCTCCCTCCGGCGCCGACTGGCCGACGAGCAGGGCGACGAACGGGGCGAGGGCCGGGGCTGACCCCCGCAGGGCCGATGTGCCTTTTGGCGTATCCCTACGATTGCCGCCACATGAACAGCACCCCGTTCGACTGCTTGCGGGTCACTCCCGGGCCACTCCCCCGCCACCGCCAGGCCCCCGACAGCACCTGGCAGGACCCGCTCTGACCTGCACAATCGGCAGGCAGTAGACTTCGCCGCGCATCTTGACGTGCACCGTGCACGATCGCTGCGCCGATCGGCCCCGAGCGCCCCGATTCAGGGCATCCGATCAGGTTTTCTGTATGGCTCCGACAGCGAATGCTCGTCGACCTTGTGCGGAATCAACGCCGAACCCGGGCCCGCCTCCCTCGTAGTGTCGTAGGGGAAGAAGGAAATCGCAGCCGGGGCTCCCCAACCGACGCCGACTGCTCGCTCGCTCAACTGCCTGGGAGTTCGAGATGACGGTGTTGCGGGAAGCCGCCGATGCGCGCGGTCGGGTCGACGAGCTGCGCTCGCTGCGCGCCGAGGTGCTCCGCGGCCCGAGCGACGCGGCGACCGAGGCGCAGCACGCGAAGGGGAAGTTGACGGCCCGTGAGCGGATCGGGCTGTTGCTGGACGAGGGTTCGTTCCACGAGGTGGAGCC
>NZ_JBHYKG010000251.1:0-13099 GCF_042741245.1 Kitasatospora sp. NPDC058965 | reverse complement strand
CGGTCTGACGGGCCGTGCTGAGGATCCCGGCCGCGGTGCCCGCCCGGTCGGCCGGCACCCCGCCCAGCAGTGCCGCGGTCAGCGCGGGCACGGTGAGCGAGCCCGCGCCGGCGACCGGCAGCACCGCCAGCGCGATCAGCGGCGCCGGGGTGCGCGCGTCCACGGCGAGCAGGTCGAGCAGGCCGGCCGCCGCGCCGACCAGGCCCGCCACCATCGGTGCGCGGTGGCCGAACCGGGCGATGATCCGGGCGGCGGCCCCCAGGTTCACCACCGCGACCAGCGCTGTCATCGGCAGGAAGACCAGCCCGGCCGCGAGCGCGGACAGCCCGTGCACGCGCTGCAGGAAGAGGCTGAGCACGAAGACGCTGCCGTAGAACGCGGCGTTGACGCAGAGTCCGGCGAGCGAGGTGACGGCCACCGCGCGCGAGCGCAGCAGCGGCAGCGACAGCAGGGGGTGCGCCGTCCGGGCCGCCCGCACCGCGAAGCCGACCGCCGCCACCCCCGCCACCAGCAGCGGCGCCGCCGCCGCGCCGGCGCCGGCCGAGCCGGCCCGGACCACGCCGTAGGTCAGCGCCGCCAGCGCGAGGACGCCGAGCGCCTGGCCGGGCAGGTCGAGCGGGGTCGGGCGGCGCGGCGAGCGGGGGGCGCGGCGCAGCAGCGCCAGGCCCAGCAGGCCCACCGGCAGGTTGACGAAGAAGATCCACCGCCAGCCGAGGGTGTCGGCCAGCGCGCCGCCGGCCACCGGGCCGGCCGCCACGGCCACCGCTCCCGTGCCGGTCCACACGGTGACCGCCCGGACCCGGCGGTCGGGGTCGGGGAAGGCCAGGCGGACCATGGCCAGTGAGGCCGGCACGGTCAGCGCCGCCGCGGCACCCTGCAGCAGGCGCGCCCCGACCAGCACGGCGAGGTCCGGGGCGAGACCGCAGAGCGCGGAGGCGGCGGTGAAGAGCGCCAGACCGGTCCCGTACGCGCGGACGGCCCCGATCCGGTCGGCCAGCGCGCCCGCGGAGAGCATCGGTGCGGCGAACATCAGCGTGTAGCCGTCGACCACCCACTGCAGGCCGGTCATGCCGCCGCCGAGGCCGTGCCCGATGCCGGGCAGCGCGACGGTCACCACCAGTGCGTCCAGGGCGACGACGAAGAAGCCGGCCAGCGAGGCCAGCAGGGCGGCCCGGGCGTCGGGTGCGGGTGCGCCGGGTGCCGCGGACAGGCGCATCGGTTGCTCCGGAGGGTTCGGGCGGGTCGGAGGGCGGGTGTCGTTCCCATCCTGGTCACCGCCGCCGGCCGGACCAAGACCGGTCCGAGGAAGAGTCGGTGAGTACGATTCACCAATCGCGGCGGGGGAGGACGGGATGGAACGGCACGAGATCGAGACCTTCCTGACCCTGGCCGAGGAGCTCCACTTCGGCCGCACCGCCGCGCGCCTGGGGTTGGCCCAGGGCCGGGTCAGCCAGACCGTCAAGAAGCTGGAACGCCGCTTCGGCGCCCCGCTGTTCGTCCGCACCACCCGGCAGGTGGCGCTGACCGGGCTCGGCCGCGCGCTGGAGCGGGACCTGCGCCCGGCCTACCGGCTGGTCCAGGAGGCGGTCGCCCGGGCGGTCGCGGCCGGACGCGGCGTCACCGGGCGGCTGCGGGTGGGCTACTCGTCGCCGTGGGCGGGCGACCGGGTCAACCGGGCCGTCGCGCAGTTCCGGCGGGCCCACCCCGAGTGCGAGGTCGGGGCCCGACAGGTGCAGCAGAGCGACCCGTTCGGGCCGCTGCGGTCCGGCGAACTCGACCTGCAGCTCTCCGAGTTCCCGGTGGCCGAGGACGACCTGTCGACCGGCCCCGCGCTCTACCGGGAACCGCGCGCGCTGATGGTCCCCGCGGACCACCCGTTCGCCCGGCGTGCGTCGGTCGGCGTGGAGGACCTGGCCGAGGCGGTGCTGGTCCCGGTCGAGGGCGCCCCGGAGTACTGGCGCGAGGCGCACTACCCGCGGCGCACCCCGGGCGGGCGCCCGATCCCGCAGGGCCCGTCGGCCACCTTCTGGCCCGAGGTCCTGTCGCTGGTCGCCACCGGCCACGGCGTCTCCCCGATCGCCGCGCGCGGCGCCGCGTACCACGCGCGGCCCGGGATCGTCTTCGTGCCGTTCGCGGACGCCCCGTCGATCGAGTACGGCCTGATCTGGGCGACCGCCCGGCGCACGGCGGCGGTCGAGGCCTTCGCGCGGACGCTGCAGGCCCTCCCCGACTGACGCAGCGGCGGGGCGGCCCAACGGCTCGGCCGATCGGGTGATCTGTCGGATTGTCTGGTACGTCCTGGCGGCCCACCCGTGCGGCAGGCACCAGGCTGGGGCCATGGCCTCCGAGCAGCCCAGTGCCCCGAACCCGTCCGGCCCCGCGCCCGGTGCCCCGGACCGGACCGAGGCGCCGGGCGCGGCGCAGCTCAAGTCGCTGCTGCTCAGCCCCGGCTACCTGCAGTTGCTGGTGCTCGCCGCGCTGGTCGGCGTGCCGGTCTCGCTGGTGGCCTTCGGGTTCGTCGGCCTGGAGCACCAGTTGCAGCACTGGGTCTGGGAGTCGCTGCCGGACGCGGTCGGCTACCACCAGCAGCCGCCGTGGTGGTGGCCGCTGCCGGCGCTGGCGCTGGCCGGGGTGCTGATCGCACCGGTGCTGTACCGGCTGCCCGGGCACGGCGGCCACCTGCCGGTCCGCGGCCTGGGCGGCCCGCCGCTGCCGCCCGTGACCCTGCCCTCGGTCGTGCTGGCCGCCCTGATCGCGCTGCCGCTGGGCGTCTCGCTCGGCCCGGAGGCGCCGCTGATGGCGATCGGCGGCGGCCTGGCGCTGCTCGGCGTCGCCCGGGCCAAGCGCGAGGAGCACCCCAAGGCGGCGGCCATGATCGGCATGGCCGGCTCGTGCGCCGCGATCGCCACGATCTTCGGCAACCCGCTGGTCGGCTGCGTGATGGTCCTGGAGGCGGCCGGGCTCGGCGGCCCGCAGTTGCTGCTGCTGGTGCTGCCCTGCCTGCTGGCCAGCGGCATCGGCGCGCTGGTCTTCACCGGCTTCGGCCACTGGACCGGCCTGGGCATCGGCGCGCTGGCGCTGCCGAGCCTGCCGAAGAGCGGGGTGCCCGACGCCTCGGAGCTGCTCTGGGCGGTGCCGATCGCGGCGCTGATCGCGGTGGTGGTGGTGGGCGCGCAGACGCTGGGGTGGCGCGCGGCGGCGTTCACCGAGCGGCGCACGCCCTGGCGGACCGTGGTCTGCGCGCTCGCGGTCGGGGTCGCCATCGCCGCCTACGCGCTGTGCACCGGGCGGTCCCCGGCGGAGGCGGCGCTGTCCGGCCAGGCGACGCTGGCGCAGCTGGCCGCCGATCCGCACAGCTGGGGCGTCGGCGCCCTGGTCCTGCTGGTCCTGTTCAAGGGGCTGGCCTGGGGGGTCAGCCTCGGTTCGCTGCGCGGCGGCCCGATCTTCCCGGCCATCCTGCTGGGCGCCGCCGTCGGCGTGGCCTGCTCCGGCCTGCCGGGCCTGGGCACGGCCTCGGGCCTGTCCATCGGCCTGGCCGCCTCCGGTGCCGCCATCACCGGGCTGCCGGTCACCGCGACGCTGCTGGCGATCCTGCTGGTCGGGGTGAACGCGCCGGACGCCTCGCCGTTGATGATCGTCTCCGCGGTGATCAGCTTCGTCGTCGCGACGGTGCTCAAGCGGGTCGCCCCGGCACCGGCCTGAGCGGTGCCCGCCCGCGCGGTGCCCGCCGGCGCACCGTCACAGGTCGAACAGCTGTGCCGCGTTGTCGTGGCAGACCGCCCGCAGCCACGGCGCGCCCAGGTCGAGCCGCTCCAGGGCGTGCAGCTGGTGGAGGTACGGGTACGGGATGTTGGGGAAGTCCGAACCGAGCAGGACCCGGTCGCCGAGCGCGGCCAGCCGGGGCAGGTCCCGGCGGGGGAACGGCATGAAGCCCTCGCTGAAGTCCGTGAACGCCATCGTGGTGTCCAGGTGCACCCGGGGGTACCGCTCGGCGAGGTCGAGGAACTCCCCGTACTCGGGCATCCCGAGGTGCGCCACGATCAGCGGCAGCCGCGGATGGCGGGCCAGCACCCGCGCGATCGGCCCGGGACCGGTGTGCTCGCCGGGCGCGGGGCCGGAGCCGCAGTGCACCACCACGGGCACTCCGGCCTCCGCGAGCAGGCCCCAGACCGGTTGGAGCAGCTCGTCGGCCGGGTCGTAGGCCCCGACCTGGACGTGCGCCTTGAACACCCGGGCCCCCGCCGCGACCGCCTCGCGCACGTACTCCTCGACGCCCGGCTCGGGGTAGAGGGTGGCGGTGTGCAGGCACGCGGGGGTCCGGCGGGCGAAGTCGGCCGCCCAGCCGTTCAGCCAGCGGGCCATGCCGGGCTTGTGCGGGTAGAGCATCGAGGTGAACGCCCGGACGCCGAACCGCTCCAGCACGGCGCGGCGTTCCTCCTCCTGGTGCCGGTAGCCGATCGGCCACTCCAGGCCGCCGGTGAGCGGTCCGAGGGCGTCGAAGTAGGCCCAGACCTTGTCCAGTACGCGCTCCGGCATGAAGTGGGTGTGCACGTCGACCAGGCCGGGCAGGCCGAGCCCGCCCCAGAACCGGCGGACCTCGGCCGCCTCGGCGGCGTGGTCCGGCGCCCGGACGTCGGAGTCGGCGTGGTGGTGGTGCGCGCTCAGTGCAGGCTCCTCGCGTCGTCGTACGCGTCCCGGGCCCGCTGGACGTCGTCCATCCGCTCGCGGGTCCACTCGGCCAGGCCGCGCACCCGCACCGCGGCCTCGCGGCCCAGCTCGGTGAGGGAGTAGTCGACCCGCGGCGGGATCACCGGCTTGGCGTCGCGGTGCACCAGGCCGTCCCGCTCCAGGGTCTGCAGGGTCTGGGCGAGCATCTTCTCGCTCACCCGGCCGATCGCCCGGCGCAGCTCGCTGAACCGCTGCGGGCCCTCGGTCAGTTCGATCAGCACCAGCACGCCCCAGCGGCTGGTCACGTGCTCCAGCACCAGCCGGTACGGGCACAGCTCCTCGCCGGTGTGGTACTTCGCGCCGGCACCTACCGTACTTACTGCCATACCAGTACCTTACTTCAAAGTGGGTACTTCCGAATAGTTAGCGTTAATCCTACGGTCGATGACGACAGCACCACCGCACCACCCGCACCGCGAGGAGAACGCAGACCATGAGCATCGTCGTCACCGGAGCCACCGGAGCCCTCGGCCGCCACGTCGTGGCCCAGTTGCTGGAGAAGGTCCCCGCCGAGCAGGTCACGGCCGTGGTCCGGGACCGCAGGAAGGCCGCCGATCTGGCTGCCCGCGGGGTGCGGATCGCCGTCGCCGACTACAACGCGCCCGAGACCTTCGCGGGCCTGTTCGCCGCCGGCGACAAGGTCCTGCTGATCTCCGGCAACGAGGTGCACGGCGACCGGGTCGCCCAGCACCGGGTCGTCATCGAGGCCGCCGCGGCCGCGGGCGTCGCGCTGCTCGCCTACACCAGCGCGCCCGGCAGCCTGAAGGCCGCGCTCGCCGACGACCACCGCGCCACCGAGGAGGTCGTGCTGGCCTCCGGCCTGCCCTACGTGCTGCTGCGCAACGGCTGGTACAACGAGAACTACACCGAGCGGCTCGCCCCGGTGCTGGAGCACGGCGCCGTGGTCGGCGCCGCCGGGGACGGCCGGATCTCCTCCGCCGCGCGCGCCGACTACGCGGCCGCCGCGGTCGCCGTGCTGACCGGCGACGGGCACGCGAACCGGACCTACGAGCTGGGTGGCGACCGGGCCTGGAGCCTGGCCGAGTTCGCGGCCGAGGTCGGCCGGCAGACCGGCCGGGAGATCGCCCACCGGAACGTCAGCGTCGAGGACTACGCCGGCATCCTGGTCGGCGCCGGGCTGCCCGAGCAGATCGCCACCGTGCTGGCCGGCGTCGACGCCTCGGTGGAGAACGGCGAACTGGTCGTCAGCAGCGGCGACCTGGCCCGCCTGACCGGCCGCCCGACCACCCCGATCGCCGAGTCCGTCGCGGCGGCGCTGAACGCCTGACCCGCCGACCGCGCCAACGGCCGACCCACCGGCGGCGCGGTACGTCTGACCCGCCGTCGGCCGTCGGCCGTCGCCCGCCCCGGCCGGGTCAGGGCGTGCGGAAGCCGCGGAAGGTCACCTGCCTGCGGGTCCGGAAGCCGAGCCGCTCGTAGAGCGCGAGGGCGCCGGTGTTCGCCTCGGCGACGTGCAGGAACGCGCGCTCGCCGCGCGCCTCGATCCGCGCGGCGAGCTCCGTCACCAGGCGGGCGGCGTGGCCGCGGCCGCGCGCCCCGGGAGCCGTGCAGACGGCGCTGATCTCGGTCCACCCCGGCGGCCGGAGCCGCTCGCCGGCCATCGCCACCAGCGCGCCGCCGCCGTCCCGGACGCCGAGGTAGCTGCCGAGCTCGCGGGTGCGCGGCCGGAACGGCCCGGGCTGGGCCCGGGCGACCAGGTCGAGCATCTCGGGCACGTCGGCCGGGCCCAACTCGACCGGCTCGGTCCCGCCGGCGCAGGCGCCGCCGGCCCCCGCGGGCAGCACCAGCTGACGGCCCGCCAGCACGAAGACCGGCTCCCAGTCGGCCGGCGGCAGCGCCGGGCAGCTGAACAGGTCGGCGAACCCGCCCGGCCCGAGCAGCGCGGCGAGGTCGGCCCAGTCCCGCGGGCCCGGGTCGTCCGGCACCGCGGCGAAGGTCGCGACCTCCGGCAGGTAGCCGGCGGCCCGCCCGACCCGCCGGGCCAGGTGCGCGTGCCGCCCGCGCAGCGACGCGTCCACCGGATTGTCGAGGACGGCGGACTCGCGGTCGACCATGGTGCGGCACCTCTCGGGACGTGTTCGCGACGGACTCCGTACAGGCTCGCACCCGGGCGGGGTCGGGCGGCAACCGGGGCCGGGCGGGCGGCGGTGCCGTCGGCCAGCCGGGTCACGGTGGGCGGCCGGGCGTTTCCGCGGGCGGGCGGCGGGTGAGTGATTGCCGCCAGGGCGGCCGGTGTCGTGCCGCCGCGTCACCGTTCCGGAGGCCCGCCGTGTCCCAGCGCTCCCGCCGCTCGCCGTCGCTCCGCCACCGCGGGCGCACCGCCGCCGCCCTGCTCGCCGCCGCGCTGGCACTGGTGCCCGCCGCGCCGGGCGTGGCGGGCGCCCGCGGCGGTGGCGGCGATCCGGCGCTGCAGGCCGCGCTGCAGGGGCTGGTCGACCTGCCGGGCGGCCCGCCGGGTGCGATCGCGGTGCTCCGCGACGGCGACCGGGTGCGGACCTACCGGGCGGGGGTGGCCGAGCTCGGCCACAACCGCCTGCCGCAGCTCGACGACCACATGCGGCTGGCCAGCGCCTCGAAGGCGTTCAGCGGCGCGGTCGCCCTGCACCTGGTCGACTGCGGGAAGCTGGACCTGGACGACACCCTCGCCCAGCGCCTGCCGGCCCTGCCCGCGGCCTGGGGCGCGGTGACGCTGCGCCAGCTGCTCCAGCACACCAGCGGGCTGCCGGACTACAGCATGGCGCCGGAGTTCGTGGACCAGATCCGGGCCGACCCGCACCGGGTGTTCGACTCCCGGCACCTGCTCGACTACGTCGCCGGCGACGACCTGCGGTTCGCCCCCGGCACCCAGTACCAGTACTCCAACTCCGACAACATCGCCGTCGCCCTGATGGCCGAGGCGGTGACCGGGCAGCGGTACGAGGACCTGCTGGCCGCGTACGTCTACCGGCCGCTGGGGCTGCGGCAGACCAGCCTGCCGTCCGGCTACGAGCTGCCCGATCCCTACCTGCACGGCTACGACGTCGAGGTGGGCAGCCCGACGGAGGACGTCAGCACCCTGTTCGGCGCCTCCGGCTCCTGGGCCTCGGGCGGCCTGGTCTCCACCCCGCAGGACTTCAACGCGTTCGCGGCCGGGTACGCGGGCGGACCGCTGATCGGCGACGCGACCCGGCAGCAGCAGCGGACCTTCGTCGACGGCGCCTCCGAGCCGGCCGGCCCCGGCACCAACCGCGCCGGACTGGCGATCTTCGAGTACGCCACCCGGTGCGGCGCGGTCTACGGGCACACCGGCAACACGGCGGGCTACACCCAGCTCGGCGCGGGCACCCCGGACGGGCGGCGCAGCGTCACCGTCTCCGTCACCGAGCAGGTGAACAAGACGCACAACCCGGACGTACTGGCGCACCTGCGGGCGGTCGAGGAGGACTTCGTCTGCGCCCTGCTGACCGGTTGAGCCCTGCTGACGGGCTGAGCCCACCCCCGGGCGCGCCCCGCGACCGGGACCGACGAGAGGAGATCCGATGATCAGTCAGGCCAGGGTCGGCGCCACGCTGCCGGCCGGGGACATCGAGCGGGCCAGGCGCTGGTACGAGGAGAAGCTCGGACTGACGCCGGTCGGCACCGACCCGGACGGCGGGCTCCGCTACCAGACCGGCGGCGGGACCATGTTCGCGGTCTTCCCGACGGGCATCACGGAGCGGGCCGGCCACACCCAGATGGCCATCGAGGCGGCCGACGCCCGGGCCGAGGTGGCCGAACTGCGGGCCCGCGGCGTGGTCTTCGAGGAGTACGACCAGCCCGGCCTGCAGACCGTCGACGGGCTGGTCGAGCTCGGCGGCCTGGTGGGCGGCTGGTTCAAGGACAGCGAGGGCAACCTGATCGGCATCTTCCAGGCGCAGTAGCCGCGGGCCGGCGGTGGCCCCGGTCGACGTCCTGACATGCTGTCAATCCCGCAACAGGCAACGCAACAGGCTGCCCATCCCCGGGCGGCGCACCCGCGCAGCACACTGGGCCGACTCCGCGAAGGCGGAGCCGAACCGTGCCTGCCGCCGAGGAGTTGCCCATGTCAGCCGTCGAGCAGTCCACCGCCGTCCCCGGGCCGCCCACCGGTCAGGGACCGCCCGCCGTCCAGCCGCTGAAGGCCGGGTCGGTCGGGCTGGTCGGCGTGGTCTTCATGGCCCTGGCCACCGCCGCGCCGATCACCGCGATGACCGGGAACCTGCCGGTGATCATCGGCAGCGGCAACGGGCTGCACGCCCCGGCCGGCTTCCTCTTCGTCACCCTGGTGCTGACCGTCTTCACCGTCGGCTACGTGGCGATGGCCCGGCACATCACCACCGCCGGCGCCTTCTACGGCTTCGTCTCGCACGGCCTGGGCCGGGTGGCGGGGATGGCCTCCGGCCTGCTCGCGGTGCTCGCCTACGTGGTCTTCGAGGCCTCGATCGTGGGCATCTTCGCCTACTTCGCGCAGCAGACCGTCGAGGCCCAGTTCGGGGTGCACTGGCCGTGGCAGGTCTTCGCGCTGGCCATGCTGGCGGTCACCGCGCTGCTCTCCTACTTCGACCTGGAGGTGGCCGCCAAGGTCCTCGGCGTCTTCCTGGTCGGGGAGGTGCTGATGCTGGGGCTGCTGGCCACCGCGGTGCTGGTGCACGGCGGCGGCCCGGGCGGCCTGCGGGTCGGGTCGCTGAACCCGACCGGGGCCTTCGCCGGCGTCAACGCGGGGGTCGGCCTGTTCTTCTGCTTCTGGTCGTGGATCGGCTTCGAGTCCACGGCGATGTACGGCGAGGAGTCCCGCAACCCGCGGCGGATCATCCCGCGGGCCACCCTGATCGCCGTGATCGGGCTCGGCGTGCTGTACACCTTCGTCGCCTGGATGGTGGTGGCGGGCAACGGTGCCAAGGCACTCGACGTCGCGGGCGGCAGCAACCCGCTCGACCTGTTCCTGGTGCCGGCCCGGCAGTACCTGGGCCCCTGGGCCGCGACGGCCTTCCAGTGGCTGATGTGCACCAGCGCCTTCGCCTGCGGCATGGCCTTCCACCAGTGCGCCGCCCGCTACCTCTACGCGATCGGCCGGGAGGGCTTCCTGCCGCGCGCGCTGGGCCGGACCCACCCGCGGCACGGCTCGCCGTACGTCGCCTCCTTCACCCAGACCGCGATCGCGCTGGCCGTGGTGGGCGGCTTCTGGGCCGCCGGCCAGGACCCGTACGCGAGCCTGTACACCCTCACCGCGATCCTCGGCACGCTGGCGCTGCTGGTGGTGCAGACGCTCTGCTCGTTCGCGGTGATCGGCTACTTCCGGCGCAACCACCCCGAGTCCCGGCACTGGTTCCGGACCTTCACCGCGCCGCTGCTCGGCGGGCTGGGCATGATCGCCGCGATCGTGCTGCTGGTGGCCAACCTGGACACCGCCGCCGGTGCCGCCTCGAAGATCCTCTTCTTCAAGCTGATCCCCTGGATCGTCGGCGCCGTCCTGGTCGCCGGGGTCGCCCTGGCCCTGCACATGCGGGCCCGCCACCCGCAGAAGTACGAGCTGCTGGGCCGGCTGATCGTGGCGGACACCCAGGAACGCGACGCCTGACCGTCCGCTCCGCCCTTCCCCTGCACCCCGCCACTTCCCCCACTCCCCGCCACTTCCCCCACTCCCCGCACCGAATGCTGAGGAACCCCCATGGCACGTTCCCACCCGCTCTGGCAGCTCAAGCAGGTGTTCGCCGACCAGGCGGCCGCGGACCGGCTGCGGCTGCCGCTCGACGAGTACCGGGGCCTGCGCGACGACGCCCGCGCCGAGCCCGCCGGGCTCTCCCGCCGGGCCCTGTTCGCCCGCGCGGCCGCGCTCGGCATCGGCCTCACCGCGGTGGGCGCCGCGCCCCGGGCCCGGGCCGCCGCGGCGACCGGCGCCCGGTACAGCGGCCCGGCGCCGCGGATCGCGATCGTCGGCGCCGGCATCGCCGGCCTCAACGCCGCGCTCGCGCTGGCCGACAAGGGCATCGCCGCCACCGTCTACGAGGCCAACCCGGACCGGATCGGCGGCCGGATGTACTCCGGCGGCAGCCCGTCCACCCCCGGCCTGTGGGCCCAGGGCCAGGTCTCCGAGTACGGCGGCGAGCTGGTCGACACCGCGCACAAGACCGTGCAGCACCTGTGCCAGCGGTTCGGGCTCGGCCTCACCGACGTCCTGCAGGCCACTCCGGCCGGCGCCGAGCAGATCCTGCGGTTCAACGGCGGTTACTACCCGCGGGCCCAGGCTGACCTGGACTTCAAGCAGATCTGGCAGGCCGTCCAGGCCGATGCGCGGAGCACCAGCTCCTCGCCGATGTGGAACAGCCACACCGCGGCCGACGTGGCGATGGACAACCTCTCGGTCCGGGACTGGATCGACACCCGGGTGCCGGGCGGGCACCGCAGCAACCTCGGGGCCTTCCTGGACGTCGCCTACGCGGTCGAGTACGGCGCCGACACCACCCAGCAGTCCGCCTTCTGCCTGCTCGAACTGCTCTCCGCGCAGGCCAACCCGGGCAGCTTCGCCATCTGGGGCGGCTCCAACGAGCGCTACCACATCACCGGCGGCAACGACCAGCTCCCGCACGCCGTGGCGGCCGCCCTGCCGGCCGGCACCGTGCAGCAGGGCTGGAGCCTGCGGGCGGTGGTGCGGAACGCCGACGGCAGTCAGACCCTCACCTTCGCGGTGGACGGCGGCGGCACCAGGACCGTCACCGCCGACCACACGATCCTCGCGGTGCCGCTGCCCGTCCTGCAGCAGGACGTCGACCTCTCCGGGGCCGGGCTCGACACCATGATGCGGGGCGTGCTGACCCGCATGACGATGGGCGCCTGCACCAAGCTCAACATGCAGTTCACCGGCCGCCCGTGGACCGGCACCGGGCCGTGGCCGGGCACCTCCGGCGGCGAGTGCTTCAGTGATCTGCCGTTCCAGCAGGCCTGGGACGTGACCCGGGGTCAGGGCGGCAGCGACGGCATCCTGATCCAGTACGGCGGCGGCACCCCGGCCAGGTCGCTCACCCCGCCCAGCGCCTTCACGGACGCCACCACCCCGTACACGGCGGACCTGGCCCGCAGCTACCTCGGCCAGATCGACCAGCTGTGGCCCGGCACCGGCGCGGTCTGGAACGGCCGGGCGACGCTGTCGGCCTGGCACCTCAACCCGTACTCCCACGGCGCCTACTCCTACTGGCCGGTCGGCTACGTGACCGGCTACGCGGGCTACGAGGCCACCGCGCAGGGCCGGCTGCACTTCGCCGGCGAGCACACCTCCTACGACTTCCAGGGCTACATGGAGGGCGGCGCCGAGACCGGTGCCCGGGCGGCCCAGGAGGTGCTGACCGCCATCGGTGCCTGAACCGGGGCGGGGTGCGCAGCGGGGACCCGCCGTGCGCCCCGCGACCCGGTCAGGGGCGCGGGCGGACCGTCGGCGTCTGGGCGGCGAGGGTCTGGGTCGCGATGACGGCGGCCTGGACCCGGCGCTCGACGCCGAGCTTGGCCAGCAGTCGGGAGATGTGGTTCTTGACGGTCTTCTCGGCCAGGAAGAGCCGGTCGCCGATCTGGCGGTTCGTCAGCCCCTCGCCGATCAGCGCGAGGATCTCCCGCTCGCGGCCGGTGAGCTGGACGAGTTGCGGGCCGCTCGGCGCCGCGTCGCCGCGCAGCCGGGCCATCAACCGGGTGGTGGCACTCGGGTCGAGCATGGACTGGCCGGAGGCGACGGTGCGGACCGCGGCGACCAGGTCGGTGCCGCTGATCTGCTTGAGCACGTAGCCGGCGGCGCCCGCCATGATCGAGTCCAACAGGGCCTCCTCGTCGTCGAACGAGGTGAGGATCAGGCAGGCCAGCTCCGGCATGCGCGAGCGCAGCTCCCGACAGACCGTCACGCCGTCGCCGTCCGGCAGGCGCATGTCCAGCACCGCGACGTCGGGGCGCAGCGCCGGCACCCGGGCCAGTGCCTGCTCGGCGGTGGCGGCCTGGCCGATCACGGTCAGGTCCGGTTCCCCGTCGAGCAGGTCGTGCACGCCGCGGCGGACCACCTCGTGGTCGTCGAGCAGGAACACCTTCACCGGTGCGCCGGCCCGCCCCGTCGTCTGCTGCGCCATGCCGCTCCCGTGGGCCGGGCCCGCGGCCACCCACGGGCGGGATTGATCCGGGCGGCAGTCTGCCAGGCCGCGGGGCCGCGGCGGTAGGGCCGGACGGCCCTACTCGCCGGTCGGCCGAGCCGGCGGGCGCACGCGGGGCCGGCGCACGCGGGGCCGGCGGGCGTGGCGCCGGCCCCGTGCGCCGCACCACCCGTGGGCCCCACCCCCCCAGCGCCCCCCCCCCCCGGGGCCCGGCCGCCCCCCGGTCGGGC
>NZ_JBHYKG010000250.1:0-13149 GCF_042741245.1 Kitasatospora sp. NPDC058965 | reverse complement strand
AGACTGTTTTTCCGTTCCAGACGAGAGAGCTAACCCATGAGCAATCGCAGTCTCCGCGCCCGGATGGCCGCGGACGAGCAGCTCGGCGCCGGCAACGTCCTGACCACCCGGATGCGGCTGGACCTGGACGTCGACGCACCGGCCCTGACCTTCGACACGGCCGTCGACGAGCACCCGGCCGTCCGCCCCTTGACGGTCCGTCAACTCGACGTCGCCGTCCGGGCCCGGGCCGCCGCGCTGGCCGCCCTCGGGATCCGCCCGCGGGACCCGGTGGTGGTGCACGCGAGCGCCGCCGCCGACCAGGTGCTCGGCTTCCTGGCCCTGGCCCGGCTCGGCGCGATCCCGGCGCTGCTCAACCCGCTGGTCGACCCCGAGCGCGCGGCCCGCTACATCGCCCGGCTCGGTGCGGTCGGGGTGCTGGCCGACGCCGAGCACCGCGCGGCCCTGGCCGGCCGGGACACGGCCGGCACCCCGCTGCTGCCGGACCTGCACGGCGATCCCGCGCACGCCCCCGAGCCCTACCCGCACTGGTCCGGCGACCCGGTGGCGATCACCCACTCCTCCGGCACCACCGGGCTGCCCAAGGCCGTGCTCCACTCGCACGAGAGCCTGTTCGCCGCGATCCGGCACCGGTTCGCGCTGCCCCGCCCGCAGGGCGCCGAGCGGATGCTCAGCGCGCTGCCCGCCGCGCACGCCGCCACCCTGATCGCGGTCAACCTGGCGCTCGGCTCGGGCGCCGAGCTGCTGCTGCTCTCCCAGCCCGACGGCGCCGAGGTGCTGGACCGGATCGAGCGCTGGCAGCCGCGCGGGGTGCTCGGCTTCGCCGCCACCTGGGCCGCGCTGGCCCGGTTCGACCTGAGCGAGCGGCAGCTGGACCCGGTCGCGCTCTGGTGGAACACCGGCGACTGCGCGCACGAGGCGCACATCCGCCGCCTGGTCGCGGTCGGCAGCCGCGAGCAGGCCACCCGGGCCGGGCGCACCCGGGTGCCCGGCTCGGTCTTCGTGGACGGCCTGGGCTCCACCGAGATGGGCCACTCGCACTTCTTCCTCACCCACACCCCGGAGTCCGACCGGTACGGCCGCTGCGTCGGCAAGCCGCACGCCTTCGTGGACTGCCGGGTGGTCGGGCCGGACGGCGCCGAGCTGGGCCCGGGCGAGGTCGGCGAGCTGATCACCAAGTCGCCGACCCTGGCCCTGGGGTACTGGAACGACTCGGTGACCACCCAGCGCACCCGGCTGCGCGGCTACTTCCGCACCGGCGACCTGGTGCGCCGGGACGAGGAGGGCTACTACTACCACGTCGACCGGCTGGTCGACGCGGTCGAGCTGCCCGGCGGCGCCCGGCTGTACACCGCGATGTCGGAGGAGCGGGTGCTGGCCGCCTGCCCCGAGGTGGCCGACTGCACGGTGGTGGCCCGTCGGGACGGCGACCAGGTGGTGACCGAGGTGCTGCTGCAGCTGGCGGCGGGCGCCGATCCGGCGGTGGACCGCACGGCCGAGGTGGTCGCCGCGCTGGAGCCGGCCGTGGCGCCGACGGTGCGCCGGGTCGCCGTGGTGGCCGACGAGGCGATCCCGCTGGGGCCGACCGGCAAGGTCCGCAAGGTGGTGCTGCGCGAGCAGCGGTCGGCCGAGCCGGTCGCCCGGTGAGCCGCGCGCTGCGCGGGCCGGCCGCCGTGGTCACCGGTATCGGCCTGCTCACCCCGCTGGGCCGCGGCGTCGACCGGGTGCTGGGCGCGCTGCTGGCCGGCCGCTCCGGGCTGGTCCGCCCGCCGGCGGACCACCCGGTGGCGGGCTGGCTGACCGAGGCGGGCATCGCCCCGCCGGTGGCCGGCACCGAGGTGCTGCCCGCCACCGAGACCAGGTGCGTGGACCGGTTCGTCCTGATGGCGCTCGCCGCTGCCGACGACGCCCTCGCCGAGGCCAAGCTGATGGTCGGTCAGAACGCCGACCCGCACCGGGTCGCAGTGGTGCTCGGCACCGGCGGCGGCGGGCTGGAGACCTACGAGGCCCAGGCCCTGCGCCGCGAGCAGCGCGGCCGGCCGGCGGTCAGCCCGTACCTGCTGCCCGGCATGCTGAGCAACATGGCGGCGGCCCGGATCGCCATCAAGTACGGCATCCGGGGCTACAGTTCGGCGCCGGTGACGGCCTGCGCGGCCGGCGCCCAGGCGGTCGCCGAGGCGCTGCGGCTGATCCGGGCGGACGAGGCCGATGTGGTGGTGTGCGGCGGCACCGACTCCTCGCTGCACCCCACGGTGGCTGCCGCCTTCACCAACTCACGTGCCCTGGCCTCTGGTTGGGGAGATCCGGGGGAGGCCTCCCGGCCCTTCGACCGGCGGCGCAACGGTTTCGTGCTGGGCGAGGGCGCCGGTGTGCTGGTGGTGGAGCGGGCCGAGCACGCGGCCGCCCGGGGCGCCGCCGGATACGCCGAGCTGCTCGGCTGGGGCGCCTCCACCGACGCGCACCACCCCACCATGCCGCGGCCGGACGGCGCCGGCGCCGCCGACGCGGTGCGCGCCGCCCTGCGCAGCGCCGGCCTGGCCGCCGCGGACATCGACTACGTCAACGCGCACGGCACCGGTACCCGGCTCGGCGACCGCGCCGAGGCCGCCGCGCTGCGCGCCGTGTTCGGGGCCGACGGCCCGGCGGTCAGCTCCACCAAGGGCGCCACCGGCCACCTGCTCGGCGCGGCCGGCGCGGTGGAGGCCGCGATCAGCGTGCTGGCGCTGGCGGGCGGCGTGCTGCCGCCCACCGCGAACCTGGACGAGCCGGACCCCGAGTGCGAACTGGACCACGTCCGCACCGCGGCCCGGCGCGGCCCGGTCCGCGCCGTCCTGTCCAACTCCTTCGCCTTCGGCGGCCACAACCTGAGCCTGGTCTTCGGTCCGCCGCCCACCCCCGTCGCCAAGCATCCCGTGGGAGAACCCTCGTGACCGTGCAGGACATCGCCTACGTCGAGTTCCACGTGGCCGACGCGGACAAGACCGCGGCCGGACTGGCGACCGACTACGGCTTCGCCGTCCGCCCGCTGCCCGGACCGCAGCGCCCGGGCACCACCGCCCGGCTGGCGGTGCAGGGCAGCGTCCGGCTGGTGCTGGTCAGCGCCGCCGACCCCGAGCACCCGGTCGCCGAGTCGGTGCGCCGGCACGGCGACGCGGTGGCCGTCCTCGCGCTGCGCTGCACCGATCCGGCGGCGGTCCGCCGAGCGGCGCTGGCGGCCGGCGCGGCCGACCTGCCGGAGCGCGGACTGGTGGGCGGATTCGGCGAGTTGGCGCTGAGACCGGTCGACGACCAGGACCCGGTGCTGGCGGTGGCCGGCCCGGGCGGACTGCTGCGCTCGCTGGACCACGTGGCGATCTGCGTCCCGGGCGGACAGCTGGCCCGGACGGTGGCCTACGCCGGGTCGGCGCTCGGCCTCGGCGAGATCTTCGGCGAGTTCATCGAGGTCGGCGCGCAGGCGATGGACTCCCGGGTGGTGCAGAGCGCCTCCGGCCGGGTGACCTTCACCCTGCTGGAGCCGGACCTGGGCCGCGAGCCGGGCCAGATCGACGCGTTCCTGGCCGGCCACGGCGGCGCGGGTGTCCAGCACCTGGCCTTCGAGACCGGCGACATCGCCCGCGCGGTGCGCGAACTCGGCGGGCGCGGCGTGGAGTTCCTCAGCACACCGGGCACCTACTACGAGCAGCTGGCCGAGCGGGTGGCCGAGTGCGCGATCCCGGTCGAGACGCTGCGCGAGCTGCACGTCCTGGTGGACGAGGACCACGGCGGCCAGCTCTTCCAGATCTTCGCCCGGTCCACCCACCCGCGCCGCACCTTCTTCCTGGAGCTGATCGAGCGGCGCGGCGCCGGCACCTTCGGCTCGGCGAACATCAAGGCCCTCTACGAGGCGGTCGAGCGCCAGCGCGCCGCCGCCGGCGACCACTGACCGACAGGAGGAACGGCGCGATGACCGACCTGATCACCCCCCGGTTCGCCCTCGACCCGGACGAGGCGGCCCTGCTGCCCACCGACCGCGAGGTGCTGGACTACCTGGAGCACGGCTGGTACCTGTCCCGGAAGCTGTTCAGCGACGCGGAGCTGGACGCCCTGCAGGCCGCCACCGAGACCTACTACGCCGGCCTGAAGGACCGCGAACTGCCGCTGCGCCCGCCGAACCTGGCCGCCTGGACGCCGGCCGACGGGGACGTGCAGCGGCACAACGACTACGTCCACTACGAGAGCGCGGAGATCCGGAAGATCCTCTGCAAGCCGCTGCTCGGTGCGGTGGCCGCCCGGCTGGCCCAGACCGAGCAGATCCGGGTCTTCCAGGCCACCCTGATCCTCAAGCCGCCGAACCCGGCCGAGCCGAGCAACGTGGTGCCCTGGCACTTCGACAAGCACTACTGGCAGACCTCGACCTCGCAGCGGATGCTGACCGCCTTCGTCCCCTTCCACGACTGCGGCACCGAACAGGGCACCATCACCATGGTGGACGGCAGCCACCAGTGGCAGGAGCGCCCGGGCGGTGACGACTCCAGCCGCCACTTCGCCCGCCGCGACCGCGCCGAGTTGGAGGAACTGCTCACTCTGAACGCCGAGTTCAACGGGGCGACGGTGACCAAGGTGCCGGTCGTGATCCCGCGCGGCCACGTCTCCTTCCACCACTGCCGCACCTACCACGGCAGCGGCCCCAACCTGGCCGCGCACCCGCGCCGGGCGGTCTCGCTGCACCTGCAGGACGGCGGCAACCGCTACCGGCCCTACCTGCGGCCCGACGGCAGCCCGGTGGTCTACAACCACGACGTGCTGGTGCGCCGCACCGCCGACGGACTGCCGGACTACGCCGACCCCGAGTACTGCCCGGTGGTCTGGCAGGAGTCGCGGTGAACCCCGCGCCGCTCGCCACCGCGGCCGACCGGTACCGGATGATGCGGTTGATCCGGGAGTTCGAGACCCGGGCGCTGGCGCTGGTCCGCGAAGGGCTGATCGTCGGCGGCACCCATCCGTACATCGGGCAGGAGGCGGTGGCGGTCGGCGTCTGCGCCGCGCTGCGCAGCACCGACCAGCTCACCAGCACCCACCGCGGCCACGGCCACGTGCTGGCCAAGGGCGCCGACCCGGGTCGCTTGCTGGCCGAACTGCTGGGCCGTGAGAACGGGTTGAACCACGGCCGGGGCGGGTCGATGCACGCTGCCGACTTCTCGCTCGGGATCCTGGGCGCCAACGGGATGGTGGGCGCGGGCGCCCCGATCGCGGTCGGCGCCGCCTGGGCGGCGGCCCGGCGCGGCGAGGACACCGTGGTGGCCGCCTTCTTCGGGGACGGCGCGCTCAACCAGGGCGTGCTGCTGGAGTCGCTCAACCTGGCCGCGATCTGGCGGGTGCCGGTGGTCTTCGTCTGCGAGAACAACGGCTACGCGACCACGCTGCCGGCCGCCGCCGGGGTGGCGGGCAGCGCGGTCGGACGGGCCGCCGCCTTCGGGATCCCGGCCGAGACGGTGGACGGGATGGACGTGGCCGCGGTCGCCGCGGCCGCCGAACGGGCGGTGGCCCGCGCCCGGGCGGGGGAGGGGCCCGGGTTCGTGGAGTGCCTCACCTACCGGTTCGAGGGGCACCACACCGTCGAGCGGCGGATGAAGCTCGCCTACCGGGACGCGGCGGAGCTGGCCGCCTGGCGGCAGCGCGACCCGCTGCTGCTCGACCCGCCCGGGCAGGCCGCGCGAATCGACCAGGAGGTGGCCGAACTGATGGACAAGGCCGAGCAGTTCGCGCGGGGCGGAGCGGTGCCCGAGGTGGCCGCCGCGAGCCGCTACCTGTATGCCGACGGACTGCGCGCCAGGGCGGGGGCCGGCGCGTGAGCTGGCTCTCCTACCCCAAGGCGTTGAACCGGGCGCTGGCCGACGCGCTCACCCGGGACGAGGCGGTGTGCGTCTTCGGCGAGGACGTCGGCGCCGGGATGGCCGGGGTCACGCTGGGCCTGCGGGACCGGTTCGGTGCCGGGCGGATCGTCGACACCCCGCTGTCCGAGCAGGCGTTCACCTCGGTGGGCATCGGTGCCGCGCTGGCGGGGATGCGGCCGGTGATCGAGCTGCAGATCCCCTCGCTGCTGTACCTGACCTTCGAGCAGATCGCGAACCAGGCACACAAGTTCTCGCTGATGACGGGTGGACAGGCCCGGGTGCCGCTGACCGTGGTGGTGCCCGGATCCGGCTCCCGGCTGGGCTGGGCGGGCCAGCACTCGGACCAGCCGTACAGCCTGTTCGCCCACGTGGGCGTGAAGACCGTGGTGCCGGCCACGCCGAGCGACGCGTACGGCCTGCTGGCCACGGCGATCCGGGACGACGACCCGGTGCTGCTGTTCGCCCCGGCCGCCGCGCTGCCGGTGCGCGAGGACGTGGTGGCCCCGCTGACCCCGATCCCGCTCGGCTCGGCCCGGATCCACCGGCCGGGCACCGAGGTGACCGTGGTGGCGATCGGCCACCTGGTGCACGAGGCGCTGGCGGTGGCGGACGAGCTGGCGGGGGAGGTGGACGTGGAGGTGCTCGATCCCCGGTCGCTGCACCCCTTCGACTGGGACACGCTGGGCGACTCGCTGGCGCGGACCGGCCGACTGGTGGTGGTGGACGACGCCAACCGCAGCTGCGGCTTCGCCGCCGAGCTGCTGGCCACCGCCGCCGAGGAGTTCCGCCTGGTCGCCCCGCCCCGCCGGGTGACCAGGCCGGAGGGTGCGGTGCTGCCCTTCGCCCCCGAGCTGGACCGGGCGATGCAGCCGGGCCGGGAGGCCCTGCGGGCCGCGGTCCGGGCGGTGCTGAAGGGGCGGTGGGCCTGCTGAAAACGAGTGGTCGGCCGGGTGCGGCGGCTGCTTGGATCCGGGCATGACGACTGAACTCCCCGAGGGCTACGAGATCTCCACCGACCCGGCCCGGCTGGACCGCCCCCTGGTGCACCGCTGGCTCGCCGAGGAGTCCTACTGGGCGAAGGACCGGCCCCGGGAGAAGCACGAGCGGGCGGTCGACAACTCGCTCAACTTCGGGCTGTACGAGGCCGCCACCGGCGCCCAGCTCGGCTACGCCCGGGTGGTCACCGACCGCACCACCTTCGCCTGGCTCTGCGACGTCTTCGTGGCCGAGCCCGCCCGGGGCCTGGGCCTCGGCACGGCCCTGGCCGCGGCGGTGCGGGACGAGCTGATGCCGCTCGGCCTGCGCCGGGTGATGCTGGCCACCCTGGACGCGCACGGCGTCTACGCGAAGGTGGGCTTCGAGCCGCTGACGATCACCGAGAAGTGGATGCTCCTCGGTGAGCAGTGACGCACCGGAACGGGCCCGGGCCCTGTGGTCGACACTGGCCGGGGCCCGGTTCCCGGCGGTGGGCGCCGAGGTCGTGGTGCGACCGGACTCGGGCCTCGGCCCACCGGGCTGGTGCGGGATCGTCCGGCTGGGGGAGGGGGCCCTGCTGACCGCCCCGACCTCGGCGGCGGCCGAGCGGCTGCGCGCCGCCGCGGTCGGGCCGGCCGTGCTCGACCTGACCGCCGCCGCGACCCTGGTCGCACGTCTGGGCGGGGCGGACCTGATCGGTCCGGCGCACCTCGCCTACCTGGACCCGGCGGAGTTCCGCCCGGCCGACCGGCCGGCGGCGCTGCTCCCCGAGGACCACCCGGCCCTCGTCGCGCTGCGCGCCCGCGCCACCCCGGCGGAGGCCGACGAGACCGGCCTGGAGAACCTCACCTTCGCCGCACTGGCCCCGGACGGCCGGGCCCTCGCCGCGGCCGGGTACGAGACCTGGCGCGGTGTTGCGGCCCACCTCAACGTCTTCGCCGACCCCGCCCACCGCCACCGCGGCCATGCCCGCACCGCCGCCTCCGCGGCCGTCGCGCACGCACTCGCCGCCGGCCTGCTGCCCCAGTGGCGGGCCCGCCCCGAGGCCTCCCGCCGGCTCGCGGCGGCCCTGGGCTTCCGGGAGTACGGCGCCCAGCTCGGCCTGCGGCTGGGCTGACGGGGCCCGGGGGCTCCGGGGGGGGGTGGGGTCCGGCGGCCCCGCCCCCCGGCGGTCACTCGGCCAGTGTTGCCGCGACCAGGGCGTTCGCGTGGCCGTGGCCGAGGCCGTGCTCGGCCTTGAGCCAGCCGACCAGCTCCATGTGCTTGCCGAGCGGGGAGCTGCGGATCAGCTCCTGCCACTCGGCGACCGGGCGGCCGTACTTCTTCTCGATGGCGGGGAAGTAGCTGGCGGGGCCCTTGACCGGCTCGGTCATGTCGTTCTCCTCGGGTCGGTGGATCGATCACATGGTGCACTGAGGGTCTGTCAGACCCGGGCGAGCCGCAGCGAGACGGCCGTCAGCCCGAGCAGGCCGGCGCCCGCGCCGAGGGTGAAGGCCAGCATCGAGGCGGCGGAGCTCGCGAATCCGGCGAGGACCAGGACGGGCAGCACCCGCGAGCCGATCGCCCAGCCGCGCTCGCCGCGCCCGGCGAAGTGGCGGGCCAGCACCAGGAAGGCCGCGACCAGGGCGAGGTAGCCGAGGGTGCCGCTGAGCAGGTGCAGGGTGCCGGGCCAGCTCAGCGTGGTGCCGTTGGCCGCCGGGTCGTCCGCGGGGAAGCCCTTGCCGGGGTCGGCGGTGAACACGCCCGCGGTCAGGAAGGAGACGCCGAAGGCCGTGATCAGCCGGGGCGCCCAGACGCCGCCGGGTCGGCCGCGCAGGGCCCGGCGCAGGCCGGTCGCACCGGCGAGCACCAGGACGCCGGTGACCAGGAAGTCGGTCACCTGGAGCCAGCCCAGGTCGCCGAGGCTGAGCTGGCTGAGGGCGTTGCGGGTGAAGTCGAAGCCGTCCCTGGTCAGCCCCTGGAGCACTCCCAGCCCCAGGAAGAGCGGGCCGGCCGCGGCGCCCGCGGACAGCAGGGTGCGGGTGGTGGGCCGGAAGCCGGTGCTGGTCGAGGCCCCGATGGTCTGCGTCATGGTGGTGTTCCCCCGGAGTAGAACTGGACGGTGTGGTACTCGTTGCGCTCCGGGCGCTACAGTAGACCGGAGAGAACTGGACTGTCCAGTACTGAAAGGGGCGGGGATGGACCCGAGCGAGCAGAGCCGGTCGGCGCGCAAGCACCAGGCGATCATGGAGGCCGCGACCGAGGCGTTCATGGCCAAGGGCTACGCGGGCACCAGCATGGACGACATCGCCCGGCTGGCCACGGTGTCCAAGCAGACCGTCTACAAGCACTTCGCCGACAAGGAGAAGCTGTTCGCGGAGATCGTGCTGGCCACCACCGACCAGATCGAGGGCATGATCGAGCTGGTCTCCGACATCCCGGCCGAGGCGGCCGGGTTGGAGTCGAACCTGACCCGGCTGGCGGACCGGTTCCTGGCCGCGCTCACCCATCCGCGGGTGCTCCAGCTGCGCCGGCTGATCATCGCCAACGCCGACGCCTTCCCCGAACTCGGCGCGGCCTGGTACGAGCAGGGCTTCGAGCGGGTCCTCAGCACCCTCGCGGCCAGCTTCGGCAGGCTCGCCGACGCGGGGCTGCTGCGGATCGAGGACCCGCTGCTGGCCGCCCACCACTTCTCCGGCCTGCTGCTCTGGATCCCGGTGAACCGGGCGATGTTCCACGGCAGTGCGCAGCACACCCAGGCCGAGCTCGACCGCTACGCCGCGGCGGGCGTCGCCGCGTTCCTGCGGGCGTACCGCTGAGGCCGCCCGCCCCCGCGCCCCGGCGGCCGGGGCGTCACTGCCGGTCCGCGGTGAGCAGCCGCCGGACGTCCCGGTCGGTGGTCTGGTCGAAGTCGTCGTAGTACTGGCCGACCGCCATGAAGGCCGGCGGGGCGCTCAGGCAGACCAGGTCGTCGGCGAGCGGGCCCAGCAGGCGCAGCGCCTCGGGGGCGGCGACCGGGACGGCGAGCAGCAGTTGGGCCACCTCGCGGCGGCGCAGCACCGCCATGGCGGCGCGGACCGTGGCGCCGGTGGCCACGCCGTCGTCGACCACCAGCACCGCGCGGCCGGCCACGTCCAGCGGCGGCACCGGGCCGCGCAGGCGCTCGGTCCGCTCGGCCACCTCCTCGGCGGTGGCGTGCGCGAGCCGCTCCAGTTCGGCGGCCCCGATGCCCAGCGCGGCGACGATGTCGTGGTTGAAGAGCCGGATCCCGCCCTCGCCGACCGCGCCCAGGGCCAGTTCGGGCTGGCCGGGCGCGCCGATCTTGCGGACCACCAGGATGTCCAGCGGCGCGCCGAGCGCGCGGGCCACCTCGTGGGCGACCGGGACCCCGCCGCGCGGCAGGCCCAGCACCACCGGATCGTCGGCCCGCCAGGCGGCGACCCGCTTGCCCAGCAGGCGTCCGGCCCGGGTGCGGTCGCGGAACCGGACCGGTCGGCCGGGATCGTGGAAGACGGTCATCGTTCCTCACCTCCTTCCAGACTGCCACGCGAACGGGCGGTGAGCGGTGCGACACGGTCCGGCGCACTCCTCAACCGGGGTGCGGGTCCGCTACGGTTACGGCCACGAGAACCAACCTCCCGCGTGCGGGCCGGAGGTGGCGACGGCCGTGGGGCCGCGCCGTGCTCGCGCCCGGGAGTCCCCCACGCGGCACAGCGCTGTGTCCGCGCCCTCTGAACTCCCCTTGAGGTGCGCGCAGATGAGGCTCACCCCCCACGAGCAGGAACGCCTGCTGATCCACGTCGCCGCCGAGGTGGCCGCCGCCCGGCGGGCCCGCGGACTGCGGCTCAACCACCCCGAGGCGGTCGCGCTGATCACCTCCCACCTGCTGGAGGGCGCCCGGGACGGGCGCAGCGTCGCCGAACTGATGGACTCCGGGCGGCGGGTGCTGACCAGGGCCGACGTGATGGACGGCATCGCCGAGATGATCCCGGACGTGCAGGTCGAGGCGACCTTCCCGGACGGCACCAAGCTGGTCACGGTGCACGGGCCGATCCGGTGAGCGGCTCTGCGGAGGAGATGATCCCGGGTCAGCTCCTGCACGGCGAGGGCACGGTGAGGCTCAACGCGGGCCGCCCGGTGACCAGGATGGTGGTCCGCAACGGCGCGGACCGACCGGTCCAGGTCGGCTCGCACTACCACTTCGCCGAGGCCAATCCGGGACTGGAGTTCGACCGCGAGGCCGCCCACGGGCAGCGGTTGGACATCCCGGCCGGGACCGCGGTGCGGTTCGAGCCGGGGATCCCGCAGGAGGTGGCGCTGGTGCCGATCGGCGGCCTGCGCGAGGTGCACGGGCTGCGCGGCGCGGTGGCCGGGAGGCTCGATGGCTGAGCTGTCCCGCGAGCGGTACGCCGAGCTCTACGGTCCGACGGCCGGCGACCGGATCCGGCTGGCCGACACCGCGCTGCTGATCGAGGTGGAGGAGGACCGCTGCGGCGGCGGGGACGAGGCGGTCTTCGGCGGCGGCAAGGTGATCCGCGAGTCGATGGGCCAGGGGCGGGCCACCCGGGCCGAGGGCGCGCCCGACACCGTGATCACCGGTGCGGTGGTGCTGGACCACTGGGGGATCGTCAAGGCGGACGTGGGCATCCGGGACGGCCGGATCACCGCGCTGGGCAAGGCCGGCAACCCGGAGACCATGGACGGGGTGCACCCGGCGCTGGTGATCGGCCCGGAGACCGAGGTGCTGGCCGGCAACGGGCGGATCCTGACCGCGGGGGCGATCGACGCCCACGTGCACTTCATCGCCCCGCAGTTGGCCGCGGAGGCGATCGGCTCCGGGATCACCACGATGATCGGCGGCGGCACCGGCCCGGCCGAGGGCTCCAAGGCCACCACGGTCACCCCGGGCGGCTGGCACCTGGCCCGGATGTTCGCGGCCCTGGACGGCCTGCCGGTCAACATCGGGCTGACCGCCAAGGGCAGCACCGTCAACCCGGAGGCGCTGCACGCCCAACTGCGGGCCGGCGCGATCGGCTTCAAGATCCACGAGGACTGGGGCGCCACCCCCGCCGCGCTGGACGCCTGCCTGCGGGTCTGCGAGGCCACCGGCGTCCAACTCGCCCTGCACACCGACACCCTGAACGAGGCCGGCTTCGTGGCGGACACGCTGGCCGCGATCGGCGGGCGCGGCGTGCACGCCTACCACACCGAGGGTGCCGGCGGCGGGCACGCGCCGGACATCATCACCATCGTCTCCGAGTCGAACATCCTGCCCAGCTCGACCAATCCCACCCGCCCGCACACCGTCAACACGCTCGACGAGCACCTCGACATGCTGATGGTCTGCCACCACCTGAGCCCCTCGGTGCCGGAGGACCTGGCCTTCGCCGAGTCGCGGATCCGGCCGAGCACCATCGCGGCCGAGGACATCCTGCACGACCTGGGCGCGATCTCGATCATCAGCTCGGACTCGCAGGCGATGGGCCGGATCGGCGAGGTGATCAGCCGCACCTGGCAGACCGCGCACTGCATGAAGCTGCGGCGCGGCGCGCTGCCCGGCGACGGCCGGGCGGACAACACCAGGGCCCGGCGGTACGTGGCGAAGTACACCGTCAACCCGGCCGTGGCGCACGGGATCGACCACGAGGTCGGTTCGGTGGAGCCGGGCAAGCTGGCCGACCTGGTGCTCTGGCACCCGGCCTTCTTCGGGGTCAAACCGGACCTGGTGCTCAAGGGCGGCCAGATCGCCTGGGCGCAGCTCGGGGACGCCAACGCCTCCATCCCGACCCCGCAACCGGTGCTGCCCCGACCGATGTTCGGCGCCTTCGGCCGGGCTCCGGGGGCCAACTCGGTCAACTTCACCTCGCAGCAGGCGGTGGCCGACGGCCTGGCGGACCGGCTGGGCCTGGACAAGGCGTTCAGCGCGATCCGGGACACCCGGCGGGTGACCAAGGAGGACATGGTCAACAACAGTGCCCGCCCCGACGTGCGGGTGGCCCCGGACAGCTTCCGGGTGACCATCGACGGCGAGCCGGTGGTGCCCGCACCGGCCGTCGAACTCCCGCTCGCCCAACGCTACTTCCTGTTCTGATGACGGCCGCCCTGTTGCTCCTGGCGGACGGCCGGTTCCCGGCCGGCGGGCACGCCCACTCCGGCGGGGTGGAGGCGGCGGTGGCGGCCGGGTCGGTGACCGACGCCGGGTCGCTGGAGCAGTTCCTGGTCGGCCGGCTGCACACGGCCGGGCTGACCGCGGCCGGACTCGCCGCGGCGGCGGCCCGGGCCGACGGGCCCTCGCCGCTCGCCGCGCTCGACGGCGCCGCCG
>NZ_JBHYKG010000249.1:0-13204 GCF_042741245.1 Kitasatospora sp. NPDC058965 | reverse complement strand
CCCTCCCCCTGGTCCCGTCGAGCCCGGGCGCCATCCAGCGTTCAGGTGCCGGACACCCGCCGGCCGCGCGCCCCTCATTCGCCTTCGGCAGGGTCGACCAAAAGTTGGCTATACAACTCTTGGGGAACTGCCATGCCTGACGCCGCCGACGCCCTGCGCGCGCCCTTCTGGCTGCGGGACAACTGCCCGTGCGCCGAATGCCGCGACCCGCGGTCCGGCCAGAAGCTCTTCCAGATCACCGAGTTGGCCGCGGACCTCACCGTAGCGGCCGCCACCGAGCTGGCGGGCCACCTGGAGGTGCTCTGGTCCGACGGGCACCGCTCGCGCTACCCGCAGCGGTGGCTGGACGCGGGCGCCGGCGACGACGGGCGCACCGAACGCGGCAAGCAGCTCTGGCAGGCCGCCGACTTCGCGGCCGGGCTGCCCGAGGCGCACTGGTCGCAGTACCTGGGCGACGACGCCGAGCGGGCCGCCGTGCTGCGCGCGGTGCGCCGCTGCGGCTTCGCGCTGCTGCGCGGGGTGCCGGTCGAGCCCGGCACGGTGCTGGCGGTGGCCCGCAGCTTCGGCTACGTGCGCGAGACCAACTACGGCGCACTGTTCGACGTCCGGGTCGAGCCGGACCCCACCAACCTGGCGTTCACCAGCGCCGCCATCGCCCCGCACACCGACAACCCGTACCGCGACCCGGTCCCCACCGTGCAGGTGCTGCACTGCCTGGAGAACGCGGCGGTCGGCGGCGACTCGGGCCTGGTCGACGGGTTCAAGGCGGCCGCGTTGCTGCGCGCCGAGTCGCCCGCCGACTTCGAGCTGCTGGTGCGCACCCCGGTGCCGTTCGTCTTCCGCGACCGCGGCACCGAACTGCGCGCCGACCGCCCGCTGATCACCGTGGACGGGCGGGGGCGGATCCGCGAGGTGCGGATGAACAACCGCTCGATCGACCGGCTGGACCTGCCCGCCGAGCGGGCCGAGGCCTTCTACGCCGCCTACCGCCGGTTCGCCGCCATCACGCTCCGCCCCGAGCTGCAGCTGGCGTTCCGGCTGGACGCCGGCGACTGCCTGGTCTTCGACAACACCCGCCTGCTGCACGCCCGCACCGCCTTCGAGCCCGCCGCCGGCTCCCCCGGGGGCGGGCGGCGCCACCTCCAGGGCTGCTACGCGGACCTCGACGCGCTCGCCTCCACCCTGGCGGTGCTGGACCGGCGGGCGGCCGCGCTGGACGAGCTGCAGGAGCTCTTCGAGCAGGCCGGCGCGGCCGAGTACCTGGGCGAGCCGGTGACCCAGGCCGCGCACATGCTGCAGGCCGCGGCGCAGGCCGAGCGGGCCGGCGCCCCGGCCCACCTGGTGGCGGCCGCGCTGCTCCACGACGTCGGCCACTTCTTCGACGGCGCCGGCCACGGGTCGGTCACCGGCCGGGAGTTGATGCAGGGCCAGGACAACCGGCACAGCGACACCGGCGCCGACTGGCTGGCCCGCTGGTTCGGTCCGGCGGTCACCGAGCCGGTCCGGCTGCACGTGGCGGCCAAGCGCTACCTGTGCGCGGTGGAGCCGGACTACCGGGCCGCGCTCTCCGCCGCCTCCGAGTACACCCTGCAGGTCCAGGGCGGCCCGTTCGCGCCCGAGCGGGCCGCGGCCTTCGCCGCGCTGCCGGGCGCCGCCGACGCGGTCGCGGTGCGCCGGTGGGACGACGCGGCCAAGGAGGCCGACCACGAGGTCCCCGGCTTCGGCCACTACCGCCCGCTGCTGGCCGCCCTGCTGGCCGACCCGCGGTAGCGCCGGCCGACCGTCAGTCGCTCTCCCGGGCGTGCCGGGAGAGCGCCGAGGTGGCCAGCGAGTTGTGCACGCTGAACGCGACCATGCCCGGCAGGTAGCGGTCCTGGGACCACTCCACCGGCCGCCCGGTCGGGTCCGTGGTGCGCCGCCGCTCGCGCAGCAGCGGCGCGCCGCGCCGGCAGCCGAGCAGCTTGGCGTCCTCCGCGTTGGCCGCCACCACGTCGATGGTGTGGTCGGCGTCGGTGAACAGGATCCCGTGCTCCCGCAGGTGCTCGGTGTGCGAGACCACGTCCGGCGGCAACTTGGCCACCAGCACGCCGACATGGGGCGGGTAGATGGTGCGCTCCACCATCACCGGGGTGCCCGACAGGGTGCGCAGGCGCAGCGTCACGTACACCTCCGCACCCGGCTCCAGCCGCAGCTGCTCGCGCTCGGCCGCGTCCGCCGGACGGCGGATCAGCGACTCCAGCTGACCGCCCGGCTCCTCGCCCATCGAGCGCGCCCAGTGGGTGAAGCTGAGCAGCTCCGAGAAGCTCTGCACCCGGGCGTTGCCCAGCACCACCCGGCGGGTGCCGCGCCGCGAGGTGACCAGCCCGTCCGCCCGCAGCACCGCCAGCGCCTGGCGCACGGTGCCGCGGGACACCCCGTACCGCTCGGCCAGCGCGCCCTCGGCGGGCAGCCGGCCGGCCTCGCCGTAGGCCCCGGTGGTGATCGCCTCGCGCAGATCGGCCGCGACCCGGCGGTAGAGGGCACCGCCGGCGTCAGGACCCTGCTTCTGGTCCTGGCCGTCCAGCTGCATCTCGTTCTCCGTCAAGGTCTCTCCCACCGGTTCCCCCTCCCAGATCAGTGTCACCCGCTGCCGCGCGGCCCGAGGACTGGTCCGACGATAGCCGCTCCGGGTGAGCCGTTCGCGCACCACATGGGCGGTTATCCACCGACCGGCTGCGACCGTTCCCGCAGCCGACCCCTGTTCTGGGTCGCCCGTTCACCTTCTGGTCACCGGGATCCGGCGTACTTACCGGCGTCAGGGGTGAAGTTGGCTGACCAACTTGATGGACAGCTCACCCGTGACCCACCCCAACCTACGCAGCCACGCACCGTGTCGTGCGACCCTGCCGCACCTCGATCCAGGAGATCCTCCCGTGACCGTGCACCGCGCCCGTGCCGCAGCCCTCGCGGCTGTGCTGACCGCCGCCGCGCTCTCCCTCACCGCCTGCGGCTCCGCGGGCTCGTCCGCCGCCGACACCAAGGCCGCCGGCGGCAAGGACGCCAAGACCGCCACCTCGGCCGCCGACTTCGGCGGCATGGACGCGCTGGTCGCGGCCGCGAAGAAGGAGGGCAACCTCCACGTCATCACCCTGCCCCGCGACTGGGCCAACTACGGCGAGCTGATGGACGGCTTCACCGCGAAGTACGGCATCAAGATCGAGGACGAGAACCCGGACGGCTCCAGCCAGGACGAGATCAACGCGATCAAGTCCCGCAAGGGCCAGGACCGCGCCCCCGACGTGGTCGACCTGGGCAGCGCCTTCGCCCTGAGCGCCGCCGCGGACGGCATCCTCGCCCCCTACAAGGTCGTCGACTTCGACAAGATCCCGGCCTCCATGAAGGACGCCAACGGCCAGTCGTACAACGACTACGGCGGCTACATGGCGATCGGCTGCGACGCCAAGAAGGTCGGCACCTGCCCGAAGACCTTCGCCGACCTGCTGAAGCCCGACTACAAGGGCATGGTCGCGCTGAACGGCAACCCGACCAAGGCCGGTGCCGCGTTCGGCGCCGTCTACGCGGCCGCGCTGGCCAACGGCGGTTCGCTGGACAACATCCAGCCCGGCATCGACTTCTTCGGCAAGCTGAAGGCCAACGGGAACTTCAACCCGGTCGAGGCGACCCCGGCGACGATCGAGAAGGGCGAGACCCCGATCACCGTCGACTGGTCCTACCTGTCCTCCGGCTACGCCGACAAGTTCAAGGACAAGGGCATCGACTGGCAGGTGTCGATCCCCTCGGACGGCTCCTACGCCCAGTACTACAACCAGGCCATCAACAAGGACGCCCCGCACCCGGCCGCGGCCCGCCTGTGGGAGGAGTACCTCTACAGCACCGCCGGCCAGAACGGCTTCCTGAAGGGCTACGCCACCCCGGCCCTGTTCGACTCGATGAAGTCGGCCAACACCCTGGACGCCACCCTGGTGGCCAAGCTCCCGGTGATCGACAAGCCGTTCACCACCTTCCCGACCCAGGCTCAGACCGACGCGGCCAAGAAGGTCGTGACGGAGAACTGGGCCAAGGCGATCGGCGGCTGACGACCCATCATGAATGACACGGCTCCCACCCCGGTGCCGTCCCCGGCCGCCGCTGAGACCCTCAGCGGCGGCCCCGGGGCCGTTGCCGCCACGCCTGCCACCCCCACCGGCCGCGCCCGTCGCCGTCCCGGCGGCGCCTGGCTCGCCACCCTGCCGCTTTTCGCGTTCTTCCTGGTGGGCTTCGGCCTGCCGGCGCTCGCGATCGTGCTCGGCGCCTTCACCACCTCCTCCGACGCCCCGGACGGCGGCGGAGCGTTCACCACCGCCAACCTGACCCACTCGCTGCAGGGCGCCTACGCGACCTCGCTGTGGGGCAGCGTCAAGCTCTCCGCGCTCACCGCGCTGATCGGCACCGCGCTCGGCCTGCCGCTCGCCCAGGCCGTGGTCACCTCCCGGTTCCGCGCGCTGCGCGAGGTGGTGCTGGCCGGCTCCGGCGTGCTGGCGAACTTCGGCGGCGTCCCGCTGGCCTTCATGTTCGTCGCCACCCTGGGCAACTCCGGCGAGGTCACCAAGCAGTTCTCGCTCACCTCGCACGGGTGGAGCCTGTACACGTTCACCGGCCTGTCGGTCGTGTACCTGTACTTCCTGATCCCGCTGATGATCCTCACCATCACCCCGGCCCTGGACGGGCTGCGGGTGCAGTGGCGCGAGGCGGCGGCCAACAACGGGGCCACCACGGTGCAGTACTGGCGGCACGTGGCGCTGCCGATCCTGCTGCCCTCGCTGCTGGGCGGCTTCGTGCTGCTCTTCGGCTCGGCCTTCGCCGCCTACGCCACCGCCGACGCCATGGTCGGCTCCTCGATCCCGCTGGTCAGCCTGCAGATCGCGGACGCGCTCTCCGGCAACGTGCTGGTCGGCCAGGGCAACGTCGCGATGGCCCTGGGTCTCGACATGATCGTGGTCGCCTGCCTGGTCATGGCGGTCTACCTGCCCCTCCAGCGCCGGAGTGCCAAGTGGCTCAGCTGAACACCCCCGTCAACGCCCGCACCGACCGCCGCCTCGCGAAGGTGCGGTGGGGCCGCGGCACAGTGATGCTGATCGGCGGCCTGTACTTCCTGGTCCCGCTGGCCGCCTCGGCGTACTTCAGCGTGGACAGCCGCAAGGGCATCGACTTCCACGCCTACACCCAGCTGCTCCAGGCCCCCGGCTTCCTGCCGGCCCTGCAGCTCAGCCTGGAGCTGGCCGTGACCAGCGTGGTGGTCCTGCTCCTGCTGCTGGTCCCGGCGATGATCGCGGTCCGGCTCGGCGCACCGAAGCTGCAGCCGGTGATGGAGTTCATGTGCTCGCTGCCGCTGGTGGTGCCCGTGGTGGCGCTCACCACCGGCATCAGCAACGTGCTGGGCTGGGCGCCCAAGCTGCGCGCCACGCCGTTCTACCAGACCCTGATGGCGATCCAGGACCAGAACTTCCCGATCGTGCTGGTGCTCGCCTACGTGCCGATGGCGCTGCCGTTCGCCTACCGGGCGATCGACGGCGGACTGCGCAGCGTGGACGTGCGGACGCTGGTCGAGGCGGCCCGCAGCTGCGGCGCCGGCTGGCCGCGCGCGGTCGTCTCGGTGGTGCTGCCGAACCTGCGCAGCTCGCTGCTCAACGCCTCGGTGATCACCGTGGCGATGGTCCTCGGCGAGTTCACCACCGCCGCCATCCTCGGCTTCGCGCCGTTCTCGGTGTGGATCAGCTCCAACGGCAAGAGCGACGGCCAGATGTCGGTCGCGGTCTCGATCCTGAGCCTGCTGATCGTCTGGATCCTGCTGCTGCTGATGAACGCCGTCGGCCGCCAGCGCCGGGCCCGGTCCTGATCCCCCACCCGTAACACCTCTCCAGGAGTTCACCGCCATGACCACGACCACCCTCAAGCCGCCCTACGGCGCGCCGCTGCACCCGGGCAGCGCCACCGTCGAGTTCCGAGCGCTGCGGAGGGCGTTCGGCTCGACGGTCGCCCTGGACGGCCTCGACCTGACCGTCCACCCGGGCGAGCTGCTGGCCCTGCTCGGCCCGTCGGGCTGCGGCAAGACCACCGCGCTGCGGATCCTGGCCGGCTTCGAGACCCACGACTCGGGCGAGGTGCTGGTCGACGGTCAGGACGTGACCCGCACCCCCGCGCACAAGCGCGACGCGGGCATGGTCTTCCAGTCCTACAGCCTCTTCCCGCACCTGACGGCGCTGGACAACGTGTCGTTCGGGCTGAAGATGCGCGGCGTCGGCAAGACCGAGCGCCGGGCCAAGGCACAGGAGCTGCTGGAGCTGGTCGGCCTGCCGCAGCGGGCCGGGCACTTCCCGCACCAGATGTCCGGCGGCCAGCAGCAGCGCATCGCGCTGGCCCGCGCCCTGGCGCTGCAGCCGCGGGTGCTGCTGCTCGACGAGCCGCTGTCGGCGCTGGACGCCAAGGTCCGCCTGAACCTGCGCGAGGAGATCCGCCGGCTGCAGCAGGAGCTGGGCATCACCACCCTGTTCGTCACCCACGACCAGGAGGAGGCCCTGTCGATGGCCGACCGGGTCGCGGTGCTGCGCGCGGGCCGGCTGGAGCAGTGCGCCACCCCGAACGAGCTCTACGCCCGCCCGACCACCGCCTTCGTGGCCGAGTTCGTCGGCACCATGAGCCGTATCCCGTGCGTCCGCTCCGGCCAGGGCGTCGAGGTGCTGGGCCGCCGCCACCCGGTGGAGGGCTCGCTGCCGATCGCCCCCGGCGCACTGGAGGTGCTGGTCCGCCCGGAGAACGTGGGCCTGACCCCCGGCGGCGACGCCGTGGTCACCGGTGCCAGCTTCCTGGGCGCGGTCACCCGGCTCACCGTGCGGCTGTCCGACGGCACCGAGGTCAAGTCGGACCTGCCCACCGAGCAGGCCGCGCTGCTGCCGGTCGGCGGCGGCGCCACCGTCTCGCTGCCCGACCGCCCGGTCCTGGTGGACCTCGCCGCCACCAAGGGGAAGTGACCGTGCTTCCTTCCGCGGTTCTCTTCGACATGGACGGCACGCTGGTCGACACCGAGCACCTGTGGTGGGAGGCCACCGAGGAGGTGGCGGCCGGGATCGGCTACGCCCTGGGCCCGGTGGACCTGCCCGAGGTGCTCGGCCACGCCGTCGAGCACACCGCCGCGCACCTGGACCGGGTGGCGGCCGGCTCGCCCGGCACGGCCGAGCTGGCTTCCCGGCTGAACGGCTCCTTCACCGCCAAGGTCGCCGCCCAGGTGGTGCCCCGCCCGGGCGCGCTGGCCCTGCTGGCCTCGCTGCGCGACGCGGCGGTGCCCACCGCGCTGGTCTCCGCCTCGCCGCGCCAGGTGGTCGACCTGGTCCTCACCCACCTGGGCCGGGACTGGTTCACCGTCACGCTGGCCGCCGAGGACACCGAGCGCACCAAGCCGGACCCGGCCCCCTACCTGGCCGCCGCCGCCCGGCTGGGCCTGGACCCGGCGCGCTGCGTGGCGGTGGAGGACACCCCCACCGGCGTGGCCTCGGCCTCCGCCGCCGGCTGCGCGGTGCTCGCGGTGCCCTCCTCGGACGCCGCGATCCCGGCCGGCCCGGGCATCACCCTGCTGTCCAGCCTCACCCTGGCCGACCTACCCCTGCTCGCCGGCCTCACGGCCGGGCGCGCAGAATAGTTCGATGCCCTACCTGCTCCTCTGCCTCGCCATCCTGAGCGAGGTCTGCGCCACCAGCTGCCTGAAACTGACCGAGGGCTTCAGCAGGCTGTGGCCCAGCGTCGGCGTGGGCATCGGCTACGTGCTCTCGTTCGCGCTGCTCGGACAGGCGCTGAAGCACATACCGGTCTCGGTCGCCTACGCGGTCTGGTCGGGGGCCGGCACGGCCGCGGTGGCCGCGATCGGGATGGTCGCGTTCGGCGAGCAGCTGGGCAAGCCGCAGCTGCTCGGGATCGGGCTGATCATCGTGGGCGTGGTGCTGCTGAACCTGCGGGCCTCGCACTGAGCCGGACGCCCCCGGTCGAACGCGCGGACGGTGCGCTGACGGCCGTTCGGGTGGTCCCCGACGTGTAGTCACCGGCCGCCCCGGCCCCGCGCTCTAGCGTGAACCGGGTGACCACAGCTGACACCGTCCCGGGGACCCTCGGCCGGCTCGCCCGGTTCTGCCACCGGCGCCGGCGCCTGGTGGTGCTGCTCTGGGCGGTCGGCCTGGTCCTCGTCATGGCGGTCGGGTTCGGCTTCGCCGCGCCCGCCGACAACGACTTCACCGGCGGGCGGTCCGAGTCGGCGAAGGCGCAGAACCTGATCAAGCAGCACTTCCCGGAGCGGAAGGGCAGTTCGCTCACCCTGGCGGTCCAGGCGGCCGCCGGGGTGACCGCGCCCACCGTGCAGCCCCGGGTGGAGGTGCTGCTCGCGGAGCTGGCCAAGGCCCCGCACATCACCTCGGTGCACTCCCCCTACGACACGCCCGGGCAGATCTCCCGCGACGGCACCATCGCCTTCGCCACCCTGCAGTCGGACACCAACCCGCTGCCCAGCTCCGAGGTCAAGCACCTGATCGACGAGACCCGGGCGGCCAGTGGCGACGGCGTGACCTTCGCCCTCGGCGGTGCGGACGTGGTCGGCGCCGAGACCCCGTACGGCGGCGCCTCGGACGCGATCGGCGCCATGGCGGCGATGCTGGTGATCCTCATCGCGTTCGGCTCGTTGCTGGCGATGGGCCTGACCATGCTGGCCGCGGTCTTCGGCATCCTCAGCGGCCTGGCCCTCACCTTCCTGCTCGGGTACGCGTTCCCGGCGCCCTCGTTCAGCCCGATCGTGGCCACCCTGCTGGGGCTCGGTGTCGGCATCGACTACGCGCTCTTCATCGTCACCCGCTACCGCGAGGCGCTGGCGGACGGGGCGGACCCGGAGCAGGCCGTGGTGATCGCCATCGGGCGGGCCGGGCGCTCGGTGCTGTTCGCCGGGGCCACCGTGGTGATCGCCATGCTCGGCCTGTTCGTGGTGCAGCAGCGCCTGCTCAACGCCACCGCCGTCGCCGCCTCGGTGACCGTGCTGATGACCATGGTCGCCGCCGTCACCCTGCTGCCGGCGCTGCTCGGCTACGCCGGGCGCGGGATCGACCGGTTCAAGCTGCCGTACCTGGGGCGGACCGGCTCGCGCAGCCCGCTGGCCGAGCGGTGGGCCCGGGTGATCCAGCGGCGGCCGGTCACCGGGCTGGTGGTCGGCGCCTCGGTGATGATCCTGCTGACGATCCCCGCCTTCTCGATGCGGCTCAGCTTCGAGGACAACTCGACCGAGCCGCGCTCGTCCAGCGGCTACGCCTCGCACCGGATCCTCAGCGAGGGGTTCGGGGCCGGGTCGGACGCGCCGTTCGTGGTGGTGGCCGAGCTGCCGCCCGGCGAGACCGGGGCCGTCCTCGCGCCGTTGATCGGCGCGGTGGCGGCGACGCCCGGGGTGGCGGCGGTGACGCCGGCCCAGACCAGCGCGGACGGGCGGGCGGCGCTGTTCGTGGCGTACCCCACCACGGCCCACCAGGACGCGGCCACCCCGCGGCTGCTGACCGAGCTGCGCTCGCGGGTGGTGCCGGGCGCGGCGGCGGACCTGCCGGGGGTGGTGGTGCACATCGGCGGGCCCACGGCCGGCGACGCCGACTTCGCGGACGAGGTGGCCACCCGGCTCCCGTACCTGATCGCCACGGTGATCGGGCTGGCCCTGGTGCTGCTGCTGGTACTGGTCCGCTCGGTCACCATCGCGGTCAAGGCCGCCGTGATGACGCTGCTCTCCGTCGGGGCCTCGTTCGGCGTGCTGGTGATGATCGTCCAGTGGGGGTGGTTCGGTCCGCTGCTCGGGTTCCCCACCACCGCGCCGATCACCGCCTGGGTGCCGCTGTTCGTCTTCCCGATCCTGTTCGGGCTCTCGACGGACTACGAGGTGTTCCTGGTCTCCCGGATCCGCGAGGAGTACGACGGCGGGTACCCCACCCGCGAGGCCGTCGCCCGCGGGCTCGGGCACACCGCCCGGGTGATCACGGCCGCGGCCGCCATCATGGTGACGGTGTTCCTGTCCGTGCTGGCCACCCCGGACATCGCGGTCAAGGAGTTCGGACTGGGCCTGGCGGTCGCCGTGTTCCTGGACGCCACCCTGGTCCGCATGGTGCTGGTCCCCGCGATCATGGAGCTGCTGGGCAACGTGAACTGGTGGCTGCCGCGCTGGCTCGATCCGGTGCTGCCGCGGGTGTGAGCGCGTGGGGTTGGATGGCCGCATGACTCTGACCCCGGATCAGCTCAAGGCCCGCTGCCTGGACCTCAACGGCGCCGAGGAGACCTTCCCGTTCAACCCGGAGACCTCGGTCTTCAAGGTCGGCGGCAAGGTCTTCGCGATCAGCGCGCTGGACGCGTCGCCGCTGAAGGTCTCGCTCAAGTGCGACCCCGACCTCGCGGTCCGGCTGCGCGCCGAGCACCCGGGGATCACCCCCGGCTGGCACCTCAACAAGCGCCACTGGAACACTGTGCTGCTGGACGGCAGCGTGCCGGAGCTCCTGGTCCAGGAGATGATCGAGGACTCCTACGACCTGATCGTGGCCCGGCTCCCGCGCCGCCAGCAGCTCGCCCTCGACTGGCCGGGCGTGCCGGGGAACACGTCGCCGACCGACTGAGGCGACCGGGGGGACAGGAGCGCACATGGACGCCGCCACTCAACAGCGGGTGCGGGTGGCACACCACCGGGGCCGGCTGACCGACCCCCGGGGCCTGGCCGTCGCCGCCCAGCTGCTGATCGCCGTCCAGGCGGTGCTCGACCTCGCCTACGCCGTCACCACCAGGACCGGCGGGCCGTTGCTCTTCCCGCTCGCCCGGCTGCAGATGCCCGCCTACCTGGCAGCCGGCGTCGTCTTCCTGATCTGGTTCTGGCGCTGCCAGCGCAACGCCCGGGAGATCGCGCCGGAGCGGCTCGGCTTCACCCCCGGCGGGGCGGTCCTGGTCTGGTTCGTCCCGGTGCTCTGCCTGTGGCAGCCCCGCCGGGCCACCCTCGACCTCGTCCGGGTCGGCGGGGGCGCCGGCACCCGCCTGGTCAATGCGTGGTGGACCGCCTGGCTGGCCCACCTGCTGGGCTTCCCGGTCCTCACCGTCGTCTACGCCCTCGCCGGCTACCGCGACTCCGGGACCCCCTGGCTCGCCCTGCCCGACACGGTTGCGGCCATCCTCGCCGTCCAGCTGATCGGGCGGATCACCGCCGCCCAACGGACCCTGCTCGCCGCCCGCTGAACGGCTGCGCCCCGCCCGACCGAGGCCGGGCGGGGCGCGCGGGGGGCGGCTCAGCAGCCGTTCGGGCCGACCGCGTCGATCCGGCCGCCGAAGTCGCCGAGGTACTGCGAGCGCCAGTCACCGGCGAACACGTCGCGCTTCTCGACCGGCTGCCAGTTGATGAAGCAGGCCCGGGCGTTGGCGTTGAACGAGCCGACGTGGTCGTGCAGGTTCGGCGGCATGTCGCGGTAGCCGCTTGCCGCGGTCCACTCCCAGTAGGCGCCGGAGAACCCCTCCTCGCTCCAGAAGCAGATCGAGCCGCCGGGGCAGGGCGGCGGGCCGGCCGGTGCCGCGGCCGCGTGCGTTGCGGGGACCATGACGGCGGTGAGCGCGAGGGCGGCGACACAGGACCAGAAGCGGGCCTTCACGGCATTCCTCCTGTTCGGGGACGAACGATGTGCCGCCATGCTCCCGCCCGGACTCGCGCCGCCACCAGGAGGCACGGCCGCACTTCACCCGATGCGG
The DNA here is from genome assembly GCF_042741245.1 of Kitasatospora sp. NPDC058965. Lineage (NCBI taxonomy): Bacteria > Bacillati > Actinomycetota > Actinomycetes > Kitasatosporales > Streptomycetaceae > Kitasatospora > Kitasatospora sp. NPDC058965. Next base: position 1,444 of record NZ_JBHYKG010000249.1, on the reverse strand, counting down.
TAACGCCGGTCAATGCGCTGACCACCCGTCACCCTCCCGCGCCGCGCCCCGCCGGCCCGTCCCGGCCCTGCTCGCCTCCCCCGCGACCACCACCCAGCTCGTCGCCCTGACCGGCCTGCCCCTCGGCTCCGTCGGCCGCCACCTGCGCATCCTGCACGACGCCCGCCTCGTCCACCGCACCCGCGCCGGCCGCTCGGTGCGCTACGCCCGGACCCCGGCGGGCGAGGCGCTGGTGGCGGCCCAACACGACGTCAGCCGACCGCCCGTCGAGCGGCCGGCAGCGCCACGGAGGGTGCCGCCGTCCGCACTGCGGGGCACCGGCGGACAGGGCGTCAGACCTGCGGACACCCGGTTCACCGGATCGTTAGATCCGGGGATTCCCTGATGAATCGTCCACAACCAGGACATAGGCCCGCCAATGGCACTTGACCACCCGCCACTGCTCACCGTAGAACGCTGCCTTACTCCCTGAGCCCTGGTACGCCCGCGCGGCTCTCTCCCCCAGCACGACGAAGTGGCAGCCCATGCGCATACCGTCCTCCCTCGTCAGATCCGCCGTGGCGGTCACCGCCACCGGACTGACCCTCGCCGTGGCCGCGGCGCCCGCCTTCGCGACCGGCACCCGCACCATCCCGCTGCACCAGCCCACCCCGATCCTCGCCGCCGGCTACGGCGGCGGTGGCGACTGCCCCGGCATCGCGTCCGACCAGGACGGCTGGAACTTCGTCCTGCCGAAGAAGGACGAGGTCTTCACCAAGCTGACCGTCACCTTCGAGCCCGGCGGCACCCAGGTCGTCACCACCTTCGGTCCGCCGGACGCGAAGCACGCCAACGTGGCGTCCGCGCCCGGCGCGAAGCTGGTGTCCGCCGTCGCCGAGGTGTCCGGCGGCACCGACACCTGGTTCAACCTGTCCCACACCTGCCCGGCGAAGCCCTCGGGCAGCACCACGGGCGGCTCCACCACCGGCGGCAGCACGACGGGCGGCAGCACGACCGGTGGCTCGACCACCGGCGGCGACACCACCGGTGGCACGACGGGCGGCACCACCGGCGGCGACACCACGGGCGGCACCACCGGCGGCGACACCACGGGCGGCACGACGGGTGGCACCACGGGTGGCACGACCACCGGCGGGACCACCACCGGCGGCACGACCGGCAGCCCCTCGCCGTCCCCGGCCTCCTCCCCGTCCGGCGCCTCCAGCCCCACCCCCGGCACCTCGGCCTCGCCGACCGCCGCCGCGGCGACCGCGACCAAGCCGGCCGCCGGTTCGCTCGCGTTCACCGGCACCAACGTGGTGGGCATCACCGTCGCCGGCCTCGCCCTGCTGGGCGTGGGCAGCGTCCTGGTGCTCCGTCGCCGCAAGGCCACGAACACCGAGATCTGATCCGGTCCCGACGGGACCGACGACCGGGCCGGGGCGGAGGGCACACCGCCCCGGCC